>JBBITY010000172.1:0-7116 GCA_037440565.1 Desulfurellales bacterium | reverse complement strand
CAGAGCCCTCCAGCTATGCCTGCGGCGTCCCTCGCTGCGCTTCCCGCTCTCGCCTGCCATCTGACGCGAACTCCTCGGTCCGGGGTTTTGGGATCGGCTCTTAGCTGGCAGCCAGGATCTCCGCGTCCGGCCGCGCCCGCCAGTCGGCGAGCACTTCGGCGAGCGTCTGTCGCCATGCGTACGCGGGCGCCCAACCGGTCGCCGCCGCGAGTTTGTCGGCGCATCCGATGACGACCGGAACCTCGGTGGTGCGGACGCGCTCCGGTGACACCGAGATGTCGACGCGCAGGCCGCTGAGCTCGATGAGGGTTTCGAGCATCTCGCGAATCGAGCGGCCCACTCCAGAGGCAATGTTGTACGCCTCGCCGGACGCGCCGCGTTCCCACGCTGCCGCATAGCCAGCCACTACGTCGCGCACGTCGCTGAAGTCACGCACGACGTCGAGATTGCCGACCGCGATCGTTGGCGGCTGTGCTCCCCGTTCCACGGCCACCAGTTGTCGGGCAAAATCCGGGCAGACGAACAGCGGCTGCTGCCCGGGCCCGACGTGGTTGAACGGCCGCGCGCGCACAATGTCCAATCCGTAGGCGCGCGCCCACTGAAAGGCAACGAGATCAGCCGCAGCCTTGCTCGCCCCGTACGGGCTCATGGGTCGAAACGGACACGTCTCGCGGATCGGAAGGTCCGCGGACTCGACCCAACCGTACGCATCGCCCGAGCCGACCAGTACAATGCGGCACGACGGGTGGTGTCGGCGGACGGCGGCGAAGAGGTGAATTGTTCCGAGGACGTTGACGCGAAACGCCGCGGTCGGGTCGGCGTGCGAGGCAGGGACGAAGGTCATGCCGGCCAAGTGGAAGATGCCATCGGGTCGCACCGTTGCCACGGCGGTTGCCAAGGCCGCGGCATCCGACATGTCGACGATCCGCACGTGTTCGTTGCGCAGTGCCGGATACCGCGTGGCCAGCGCAGCGAGCGCGGCGCGGCTATCGGCGCGCCGCACCGTCCCGTACACCTCGTTGCCACGGCTCAAGAGCAACGCAGCCAGGTGGCGCCCGGCGAAGCCGCTTATGCCGGTGATGAGAAGGCGAGGCATTCAGGCCGTCTTGCCACCCCCGACACGCCCGTATCGATCCGCCAGCCGCACGACGTCGTCGAGCTCCGGGGTCGATGCTTCCAGGACGTCGCAGCCGTTCGGTGCACTCAGCCGATGCCGGCGCCCGGGCGGGACGCGAATGCTCTCGCCCGGCTGCAACGTCAGGTGCTGCAACGGCGCATCGCCGTCGGCCGTTTCCACTTCCAGCGTGCCTGACAGCACGCAGAGGGTTTCGTCCTTCACGCGATGGTACTGCAGGCTCAGCGACTGTCCCGGCTCGATGTGAAGGATCTTGCCGACGTAGCGATCCGTGTGCGCCCAGATCAGCTCATACCCCCACGGCTTTTCCACCCGCTCGCCGCGAAACGGCCGAATCGCCCCCGCCATCATCGCCAATATAACAGCAGTGCCACGGTGAGAATCCAGAGCAGAACGTCGGCGAGCAAGGGACGGTCCGAGAGCAGCAACTGGGTCGGATTGCCGCCCTCCTCGCGCTGATGAACCAGGTACAGGTAGCGGAAAATACCGAACAGGACAAACGGAATGGTGAGGTAGAGCTTGTTGGTGCCGAGCTTTTCCTGCACTTCGGTCGACGCCGTGTAGATCGCGTAGGCGACCACGGTCGATGCGGTGACGACGGCGATCATCTGGTCGAGAAAATATGGACTGTATTCGCGCAGGGCGGCGCGGTGATTCACGGCCCGACCTTCCAGCAGAACCAGCTCGTGCCGCCGCTTCGAGAAGCCGAGGAACAGTGCGAGCAAGAAGGTGCAGATGATCAGCCACGGCGAGACGGGCACGCCGATCAGCACGCCGCCCGCTACGGCGCGGAGCACGAACCCACTGGCGATCGACATCACGTCGAGGATCACCATTTCCTTGAGGGCGTACGTGTACGCGATCTGCAGCGCGAGGTAGAGCGCGGTCAGCACGGCAAAGCCCCGGCTGAGGCCCGCGGCCCCGCCGAGGCCAACCGCCATCAAGGCCACGGCCAGAAGGACGGCGCTCCGGTGGCTGACGCGGCCGGCCGGCAGCGGGCGCAGCGACTTCAACGGGTGCTGGCGGTCCCGTTCGCAATCGCGGATGTCGTTCATCACGTACGCGCCGCTGGCCACACAGCAGAAGAACAGGAACCCGGTCACGACGAGCGCGGCATCGGCCGCCACGAACAGGTGCTTCGAGAAGATCAGGGCCGCGAACAGGACGGTGTTCTTCGCCCACTGCGTCGGCCGCAGCAATTGCCAGATGTCGCGCAGCGCGGCGCCGCCAGCCACTGCGGCGACCGTCGGCCCGGCCTCGGCCGGGCGCGCGTCCTGCGTCTCGGGCAACGGCACGTCCGCCATGCCTACACGGCCACCGTCGCCGCGGCGTTCGAGATCACCAACGCACCGCGCTCCTCGGTCCGCGCTTGAACGAGGACGTCGCCGCCCTCCCGCCACAGCTCCGTGACGATGGTTTCGCCCGGATACACCACGCCGGCGAAGCGGGCTTCGAACGCCTTCAGCCGCGCCGGATCGTTGTCGCAGTAAGTCTTGAGGATCGCGCGGCCGACGTGGCCGAACGTGCAGAGCCCGTGCAGGATGGGTCGATCATACCCGCCCATCTGCGCGAACTCCGGGTCCGCGTGCAGCGGATTCATGTCGCCCGACAGGCGGTAGAGAAACGCCTGCAGCGGATGCGTCTTCATCGCCACCACCGCATCGGGCGGCCGGGTCGGCGGGACGTGGCGCCGGCCGCTCGGCCCGCGTTCGCCGCCGAAGCCGCCCTCGCCGCGGGCGAACGAGGTGAACGTGTTGCGAAACAGCACGGTGCCCTTGGCATCGACCGTCTCGGCGTCGACCACGATCACAGCGCCCGTGCCTTTGTCGTACACGGCGCGGATGGTGGGCGTGGTGGTGACCGTGGCGGAGGTGGGGATCGGCCCGTACAGCTCGATGCGCTGCTCCCCGTGCAGCACCATCATCGGGTTGACCTGCATTGCGCCGCCCATCGCGAAGAGCGCCGGGAAGGCGGGAATGACGCAAAACGTCGGCAGCACTTTGAGGTCGCGCTCGTAAATGAACTGCAGCTCGTCAGCGCCCACCCCGAGCGCGTAGAGCATGACGTCGCGTTCACTGTACGTGTGGGTCGTCGGCTGCAGGCGTTTGCCCACCACACTCGGATCGATCGGCATGCTCGTTCCC
The DNA here is from genome assembly GCA_037440565.1 of Desulfurellales bacterium. Classification (GTDB taxonomy): domain Bacteria; phylum Desulfobacterota; class Binatia; order HRBIN30; family CADEER01; genus JBBITY01. The sequence goes on along the minus strand of JBBITY010000172.1, from coordinate 3,837 downwards.
GCGCGATGGTCCGAGTCCTTACCAAATCGGGACCGCTCATCCCAGCCCGGGTTGGTTCGTCCGAGAGCCCGGGGCGTCGCCCTGGGCTGACGCATCGCGCCCCTACGGGGCTTCGCTCAGTGTCTGGCGGGGGCACGTATGGGGCGACGTTCAGCCCGTGCGCGAGAGGGTCGGGGGTGAGGGGATGAATATGGATGACGCGGCGCTACTGACAGTCGCGGATGAACTGCGCGACGGCCAGGACGGCCACGGTCAGCCCCCCGCCCATCACCAGGTCGGGCACGAGGCTGCCCGAGGCGACAAACGCAACCGATCCGCCAAGGTGGGGCTGGATCATCGCACTCAGTGCACCAAGACCGGCCGTCCACAGGAGCGCCAGGTCGAGGTTCAGGAGCCAACGCACGGCCAGTGCCAACAACGCTCCCCCACACGCGAGATCGAGCAACTCCGGGGTCATTGCCATTGCCTCCTGTGTCCTTCCCTTCTGCCAGGCTGGATGCGCAGAAGGGCGTTTTTGCTGCGGAGCTGGCTGCGGATGGCGAGATGGATGGGCGCAGAGCACCCCGCATGCGAGCCCCCGAAAGTCGGTCCCTGGGCGCTGTGTGCGTGCAAAGGGACGCCTCCCGGTGATCCCGATCGCCCCTACCGGGAGCCGGTGAGGAAATCGACGGGGGAAGCTGCGCTCCCCCTCGAGAATCTGGCCGCGCGTGGCACGCCAATCTTTTGAGGGCGGGAGCAGTGCTCCCGCCGCGCGCGCGATTAGCGGAAAGGGCGAGATTCGCCCCTACGAAAGACGGCAGGAGCGGCGAGACTGGAGACGGCCGCCCCTGCCTGTCCCAGTTCAGTGGCCGGCGTGCGCGGAAGCGATGTCCTTCGAGCTCATATCGAAGGTGAGCATGAACCCGTTGGTGCCTTTGAACTCGAATGCTTTGTCGCCCACGCGGTACGCTTCGAGCTCGTTCGGCATGAGGACGAAACCCTCGTTGCGCGGCGCACCCCAGTACTTGAGATTGCGGATCACGACCGGTTCATCCGTCATGCCCTGAAAGCGCTTCAGCTTGACCTCAGCCGTCTTTCCGCCGTCCAGCATGGCGTGTGCGGCGTTCTCGTCGGCCTGCCAGTCGATCACCCCCTCCGCCGTGCTCGCCGAGTTCCACTGCACCGGGAAGAGATGACCCACGATCACCTTGAGCGCGTCGCGCTGCGCCGGCGTGACGGACTTGTCGAAGGTCAGGATGTGCCAGTCCATCTTGTTTTGCGAGAAGTCGCCGCCCAGGTCGCCGGACAGCCAGAACTTGGCGCCGTCCAGGGACACCGAGCCGTAGTTGCCCTTGTTTACCTTGTAGGCGTTGTTGAACTTGCAGAAGTGCTCGCCGCCATGGCCGTGGCCGCCGTGCGCTGCCGGCTTGGGGTTGAAGAAGCACTGGCAGAACATCGGGCAGCTACACGCCTCGATGGCGGTGGCGTTGATGTGCCAGTCGGGCGTCTCCGCACCGGCGACCCCCGCGGCCGAGACGAAGACGAGCATGAGTGAAGCAGTCACAAACGAAGCGATTCTCCCTTGCATGGCAAAGCCCTCCTTGCGTGAAGTGAGCGTTCCACCTTACCTGGGTCCGCGGGGCGCGCGCGCCCGGACACCATATCCCCCAGACACGGTGATGATCGGCCCACCCGCGGGACTTGTCAATACCACCGCGCGACACATCCTGGGTTACGGCAACGTCGCCGACGGAGCCGCCATCCGTTGTTAGTCGGCGCCGACGACTCCGACAAGCAACGTCATTCCCGCGCAGCCTGTTTTCGCGAACGCGGGGAGCGGGAATGCATTTCCACTGCGCGGCGTCCCGATCACGTACGACCCCCCACCGATCCTGTTGCAGAAGAGGATCGGGCTGCGCGCCTTCGAGCGTGCAGCGCACAAACCAAGGCCGCGGAAGGTTGACGCCTTGCCGAGAAGTGGGAATATCCCACCATGATTGTCACACTCGATGCCAAGCGGCGGCTGACTGTGCCTGCCGGGGTGATGCGCGCCAAGCCGGGCGAGCATTTTCTCGTCGACTTCGACGCCGACGAGGACGCACTGGTGTATCGCCGCATTGCATCCAGACCGGACTGGCTGACGGTGCTCAAGGCGTGTCCCGTTCCGATGGATGATCTGCCGCCTCGCCGGCGCGAGTATTTCCGGTCCAAGCTGTGAGCTGGCTGCTGGACGCTGATGTGTTGAGCCAACCCGCGAAGCGGAGCGGCGACGCGCGGGTAATCGCCTGGCTGGAGCGGGAGAAGGACCGCTGTTACACGAGCGCGGTGGTCATCGCCCAACTGGCGTACTGGTGTGTCCCCGAAAGACGTCCGCGGCTGCGCAATCGGGAAATTGTGCCGGGTCGGCCGAGACGCGGATGGCGGCGGAGAGATCGGCAGCCGACGTGTCACTGTCACAGTTGATGTTCGTCGGCGGCGCTTCTTGGGCCGCCGAAGCGGCCGCGATCAGCGCCAGCATGAGGGCCAGAACAGGTGCTCCAGTACGCACATGCCCCGAGGGGGCAGCCGGTCGAAAGCCCAGGGGGTTGCCCTGCGAAACGGACGAATCAACCATTCCTGAGCCCCGAATGGGCGCGACTCGTGCCGGCAACAAACGGTTCCGCCCTTTCAGGGCTGGGCGTTCGTTCATTGCCAACCCAGGGCGTTGCCCTGGGCTGATGGATGCCGCCCTTTCAGGGTTTTGGTGAGCCACACCGCCTGGGTTCAAGCCGACGCGCGTTTGCCGTGCCGGCGGGGGCCGGGACCAGCCTCGCCCTGGGCCTCACGAGCCTCCGCGGCCGTGCCGGGCGGACCGTAGGTGGATTCGAGATACTCCACGATGTCATCCGACTCGTACATCTCGCGGCCGGTGTTGGGGTCGACGAGATACGGGACCTGCATTTTGCCGCCGCGCTGCACCAGCTCGGCGCGCTTCGGGCTGCCCTTCGGCAAATTGCGCACGACATACTCGAGGTCCAGCTCGCACAGTACCTCACGGACTTTGCGGCAGAAGGGCGAGCCCTCCATGTTGTACAGCGTCAGCGGCTTGAGCGCGGCGCCGCGCTGCAGTCCCTTGCGGCAGCGCAGCCCGCGGCCGAAGCGCACGGCGGTCGCCAGCCCGGCGCTGATGGTGTCCACCAGGCGCGGGATTGGAATCCGCCACCCCGTGCTCCGGCCCGCCGCATAGATCTCGTTCAGGTAGCCGATGATGTCGAGCGACTCGTACATGCGTGTACCCGTGTTCGGGTCGACCAAGTAAGGCACCTGCATCTTGCCGCCCAGGCGCTTCAGCTCGGCGCGCCGGCTGCTGCCATGGGCAACCGGGCGGTCGATGTAATCGAGGTCCAGTTCGGTGAGCACCTCGCGCACCTTGCGGCAGTACGGGCAGCCCTCGTACTCGTAGAGCTCGAGCAGGTGCTCCACGTCGGGGCGCTGGTTGGCCAGCACGCGCGGATACAGCCCGCGTCCCAGTCGCACCAGCGTGGCGGCGAAGGATGACACATCGTTCAGTATGCCCATGTCGTGTCTCCCGCAGGCGGCAGCCTATCCCTTTGCGCGCCAGGCGGGAAGGGGTGGTCGGCCTGTTCCGGCCGGGCTGTGCCGCCGGAACCTATCCCGGCCGAGTGCAGGCCTGGAAAGAGGAGCCCGAGGGGAAAACCAGGCCGGATGGTTTTCCCCTCGGCGGGGCGCAGGGGCGCCAGCCCCGCATACAATTGGAATTCGATCTTCAACCTTCATCTGATGCGGGCTTCGCCCTGCACCCAGCGAGGGAAAAACCTCGCGGTTGTTTCCCTCGCGCTCCCTTTTCCCTTCCACGCT
>JBBITY010000171.1:5427-7190 GCA_037440565.1 Desulfurellales bacterium | reverse complement strand
TCGACGTCACCGACGACTACCCGGCGATGCGGGCCCGCCTCGCCGAAGCCGCCGTTCCGGCGGTGGAAGCCGGCGGAGCCGAAGCGGCCGCCGGATCGGCCGAAGAGCCGCTCAGCGGCAGGACCCGCCCTGGGGGTGGGAAGCTGTACTACGGCCAGCCGGTGTCGCTGGACCTCAAAGATGCGGACATCCACAACGTCATTCGCCTGCTCGCCGTCGTCAGCAATCTGAACATCGTTGCGACCGATGACGTGAAGGGCCAGATCACCTTGCGGCTGTTCGATGTGCCCTGGGACCAGGCGCTCGACATCGTCTTGCAGGTCATGAACCTGGAGAGCGTGCAGGAAGGCAACGTGATTCGGATCTCGACCGTCAAACGGCTGCGCGAGGAGCGCGAGGAGTTGCACAAGGCCCAGCAGGCGGCGCAGACCGTGGAACCGCTGCAGGTTGCCTACATCCGCGTCAACTACGCCAAAGCCAAGAAGCTGGCGGAGCTGATCAGCGGCGCCGCGCGCGGCGGTGCGGGTGCTGTCGGCGGTGGCGGCCGCGGGAGAGGCCGGGGGGCGGAAGAGGGGGTATTGACACCGCGCGGCAGCGTCCTGGTCGACGAGTTTACCAATACGTTGATCGTGCGGGACATCGAGCGCGGCCTGCGCAACGCGCGCGAGCTGGTGCAGCGGCTCGACGTCCAAATCCCCCAGGTGTTGATCGAGTCGAACATCGTCGAGGCCACGACCGATTTCGCTCGCGACCTCGGCGTGCAATGGGGCTACCGCTCGTCCGTGGGACCGCAGACGGGCACCAGTACGGGCGCGAACTTTCCGGGCACGATCGGGGCAGGTGGCTCCGGTCTCGGCGTGGGTTCCGGCAAGGTCCCGTTCATCGTGGACTTCCCCGCCAAGGGCAACTTCGCGCCGGGTGCGGGCACCGCGCTCGACCTCGCCTTGGGGTCGCTCGACGGCAGCCAGGCGCTCGATATGCGCCTTTCCGCGCTCGAAATGCAGGGGAAAGGGCGGATCATCTCGCGCCCGCGCGTGGTGACGCTCAACAACGTCGCTGCGACCATCAAGAGCCTGACGATTCTCCGCGTGCGTTTACCATCGACGGGCACGGTGATCAGCACCGGTGCCGGTGGGACCGCCGGCACTGCGCAGAGCGCGACGGAGAAGATCGAAACCGGCATCGTGCTCGAGGTCACGCCGCAGGTCTCGTCCGACGGGTTCGTCCTGCTCGACATGTTTGCGAAATCGAGCCAGGCCGATTTTACCCGCACGGTGGACAACATCCCCACCGAAATCACTCGCGAGGCGACGTCGCACGTCCTGGTCCGCGATGGGCAAACGGTGGTGCTGGGCGGAATTTACCGCGACACGCTGAGCGACAACTCGAGCGGCGTGCCGTTCTTCGGCAACATCCCGGGGCTCAAGTGGTTATTCCGCAGCACGTCGAGGAGTAAGCGCCGGGAAGACTTGCTGGTGTTCCTGACGCCGCGGGTCCTCGGCCCGGCCAAGCAGGGGAGCGGCCTGCCGTCCGCGGCGGAACTGTGGGAACACCGCGGCGAGAACGGACCGGGCTGAGAACGGTCGACCGATGTCCCGACACCGCACTGGACTGACATGGCCCTGCCATCACGGGCGCAGCGCGGCTTCAGCGTGAGAATGATGGAAACCGTCACCGTCGACCTGCGCGATCGGTCGTATCCCATCTGCATCGGGGCGGGAATTCTCGGCGAACTGGGCCGGCGTATGAGGGAACTGCGGGTC
>JBBITY010000171.1:0-5401 GCA_037440565.1 Desulfurellales bacterium | reverse complement strand
AATCCCGTGGTGGCGAAGTTCTACCAGGACACGGTCGTGCATTCGTTGCAGGCGGCGGATTTCGACCCGGCTGTCATCGAGGTTCCGGACGGAGAGGAGCACAAGAACCTCGCCTGGCTCGCATTTCTGTACGATCGGCTGTTCGATGCCCGGCTCGACCGCACGTCGCCGGTCGTCGCCCTCGGCGGCGGGGTGATTGGCGATCTCGCTGGTTTCACGGCGGCGACGTTTCTGCGCGGCGTCCCGCTGGTCCAGGTGCCGACGACCTTGTTGGCCCAGGTCGATTCGAGCGTCGGCGGCAAAACCGGCGTCAACCACCCCGTCGGCAAGAACCTGATCGGCGCGTTCTATCAGCCACGGCTGGTGTGGACCGACGTCCAGACCTTGCGCACGCTGCCCCGGCGCGAGCTGCAATCGGGCATGGCGGAGGTCATCAAGTATGCCGCGACTCTGAGCCCGTCGCTCTTCGAGTTGCTCGAGGAGAAGCTGGAGGCGGTGTTGGCGCTCGACGACGACCTGCTCATCGAGGTCGTTCGGTTGTGCTGCACCCTGAAGGCCATGGTGGTGGGCGAAGATGAACGGGAAGTGGGGTACCGATCCATATTGAACTTCGGACACACCATCGGGCACGCCATCGAGATGCTGACCGAGTACCGCCGCTATCTGCACGGAGAGGCCATCGCCATGGGCATGGCCTTTGCTGTCCGCGTGTCGAGCGCGAGGGGTTTTTGTGGTGCACACGTAGCCGAGCGCGTGATTCGACTCCTGAAGCGCGCGGGGTTGCCCGTGACCATCCCGAAAGAGCTGATCGGGCGACAACTCAGGTTGGCGATTGAAACGGACAAGAAGGCATCGGACGGCAAGATCAAGTTCGTGTGCCTCGACGACATCGGCCAGGCCCGATTCGAGTACATGACGGCTGACGAGGTAGCGCGTTATGCCGCATGAGCGGTGCGTGAGGTTCGCAGAGCGGGGCACGAGTGGCGGCCTGCGCCGATCGAACGGGCGGCGCGGCAACGACGGAGCGAGCAGTTGGGAGGTAGTCATGCGGTGGCTGAGCGGCGCGTCTGGACTGGTTGTGGGCATGTTCATGGTGGGAGTGGCCGGCTGTGGCTCGGGCAGCGGAGATGACCTGATCCTGTCATTTCAGGGTTTCAGCGGCGAGGGCATCACGCAGCAGGATAGCGTGGGCGCGACCTCTGCCGACGTCGACGTGTGTCAAGACCCGTGTCTGGAGGGGGACACGATCGTCGGCGAACCCTTCACGCAGACGCGCCTCAACGCGATCTTCGTCAACCAGGGCAAGTCGGACATCATTCTGGACACGATCACGGTGTCCGTTCCGGACAGCGGGATTCCGGATCGCACGCAGAGCGTTAGCGCGCGCGTCGTCGGGGGGCGCTGCGAGGGTAATCCGGAGCAGAAGTGCGCTTTCGATGACGAGTGCAGTGGGGGATCGTGCCTGCACCAGAGCACGACGGTCAACTTCCTGCTGTACGACTTTCTCTTCAAGGACTTGGTCGTTTCCGGTCAGTGCCCAACGGTGGACTCGCCAGGGAGCGTCATCGCGCAGACTCTCGATGTCAGGTTGACCTTCAGCGGGACGGACGAGACCGAGGAACGCTTCACTGTGCGCGCCGGGTACCAATCGCCCTTTGCCAACTTCGACAACTGCGGGGACTAGGCCAGGGGATGCGGATGTGGTGGACGGCGGGCGGATCGGTGAGCGTGGGAGGAGCTAGGATGGGCCGACGGGTGGCTGGGACAATCGCATTCGCAATGATGGCGCTGGTTACCGCCTGCGGCGGCGGTGGCGGCGGTGGCGGCGACGACACCGGCGGCGGTGGGGGGCTCGACAATCAGGTCTGCGAGTCCACCGGTCGGCTCTGCATCAGCGTCGGCACGCTCGCGCTGCGGGTCGGGCAGTCGACGGATTTTGTCGCGGCCGTGCGCGATTCCGCGGGGCGGCCCCTGGTCGGTGTCCAGCTTTCGGTGACCGATGGTTCGAGCCTGGAGGTCGTCAACGGCTCGGGTACCAGCGACGCGAACGGGGAGTTGCGCGGCAGCGTCCGCGGGGTGTTCGGCGGCACGGCGACCCTGCGCGCCACGGCGCCGAGCGAAGGGCTCTCCGTGTTCATCCGTGTCTTGGTCCAGGGCGAGCCGCCTCCCACGCCGACGTTCACCATCGGCGGTCCGGGCGCCGCGACGCCGACCCCGCACGCGGCCGCCCAGGTCTCCACCATCTTCATGGAGGTGGAACCGTTCTCGGTCAGCGCGGCGGTCGGCGGGACGGTCACGGTCCGCGCCTTCGCCTTTGACCAAGACAACAAGGCGCTCAACGGTGTCCAGCTCCTATTTGACTTCCAGCCCAAGATCGGCACGCTCCGGCCGATTGCGACTCAGACGCGCCAGGTCGTGCAGGACGGGCAAGTCGTTTTCGACGGCGTGGCTGAGGTCGCCATCGTCATCGAGCCCGGCGTTGCGCGGCCCGGCAACGTCGAGGTGACGGCTACCGCCGCCGGTGTGAGAGGCAGCGTGACTTTCAACATCGTTCCCGGCGCCGCCGCAAAGCCCGTGACGACCATTCTGCTCCAAGCGAGCGACGCGACGTGTGGGACCGACGTCGGCGGTTCGATTGTCCTGACGGCGATCGTGTTCGACGCCGACAATAATCCCATCGACAACGTCAACGTGCTGTTCCTGACTCCGGTCGGGCAGGTGATTCCGCTCACGTCGATCTCGCAGGTGTTTGGCAATCAGGGCGGGTCGGCACGCACGACGCTGCAGATTCCACCGGGAGCGCCGGTCCTTCGCGATGGCGCCGGCAACATCGTGCCCTATACGGTCCGCGCCCGTGCTGGCGGGATCGAGGGCAGCGTGCAGGTATTCGTCGTGCCGGGGCGCGATCCCTGCGGCGGCGACACCGGCGGCGATATTGGTGAACCGGCCAGTATCACGCTGAGTGCGAGTCCGAACCGCATCCGCGTCCGCGGCGCAGGCGTGCGCGAACTGTCCGCGATCAACGCCACCGTGTTCGACAACCGCGGCAATCGCCTGCCGGAGGCCGAGGTGCGCTTCGCCATTGACGCGCAGCGCACCGTCGCGGCCGGCGCCGTGTTGTTGCCCGCCAACCCGAGCGGGGGATTCTGCACGGTGCCGGAACGCAAGACCTGCAGTACCGACACCGACTGCTGCAACCCGGCGGCGGCGGAGTGCACGGGCGAGGAGCGGTGCAACGTCGATCCGCGCAACCGCTTCAAGGTGTTCACCGATCGAGCGGGCAATGCCCAGATCCAACTGCGCTCGGGCACAGGGCTGGGAACCGTGACGGTCACCGCCGAGGTTCCCACCGATGCGGACGAAGAATTTTCCGAGCCATGCAGCGATCCGGTCGAACCAGGCCAGCGCTGCATCAAGTCGCGGGGCGTTGTCGTCACTGTCACCGCTGGCCTGCCCGGCCGGCTGTCATTGAGCATCAACGACAAGTTCGTCGACAACAACGACGGCACGCTGCTGACCACGCTCAACGCCCTGGTCTTCGACGCACAGGGCAACACGGTCGAGGACGGGACGCCGGTGTTCTTCTCGATCGTGCCCTTTGACGATACCGACGACGCGTCGCGTCGCATCGCGCTGCCGGGCTTTTCGAGCACCAACGACCGCCCGCCATGTGACACGACGCAGTTCACCACGCAAACCGGTATCCCGGTGACCCCACAGCCCGGAACGGCCATCACCTGCATCTCGTTCCCGATCAACCAGAAAGGCACCGACGTGCAGTTGCGCGTGGAATCCCTGAACGAGAGTGCCGTCCGAGCCGTGACGCTTCCTGGCTCTGTGGGGCTGAATAACCTGCTCGGCTCGGCGAACCCCAGCACAGTGCGCGTGAGCCAGGACGAATCGGGCTCCGCGCTGATCACCGCGGTGGTGATCGACGATCTCGGCAACCCAGTGCGCAATGCGAAACTGACGTTCGAGGCCGATCCGGATGTCGGCAGCCTGCGCAGCCAGGTGCCGCAGTTCCTGACGACCGATATGACGGATGGCACGGGCGTGGCGACGGCGACGTTGACCATCGGGGCGGGGACGCCGCAACAGGACACCACGGTCCGCATCTTCGGCGCTGGCGTTCCGCGCGCGCTGGCGACGCGGGTCACCGTCCGCGTCCGCTCGAGCGGCCCAGGGCCGGGTGCGGGGGAACCTGAGACTGTCGTGTTCGAGGGCGCCTCTCCGCCCGAGATCGGGGTGCGTGCGTCCGGGCGCGCGGAGCAGTCGGTTCTGTCGTTCAGCGTGCGCGACAGCCTCAATAACCCGCTTGCCGGCATCCCGGTGGCCTTCTTTATCAATCAGCTCGGCGGGGCGCGCATCACCCCGTCGCAGACGGAGACCGACGAGAACGGCATCGCGCGCGCGACGGTCTTTGCCGGCACGCGCGCGGAGGCGGTGCAGGTGACCGCTGCGGTCGACGTCAACGAGGACGGCACTTTCGAGCTGGTGACGCAATCCACGCCGGTCAACATCACCGGTGCACCGCCGAGCTTCGATCACTTCAGCCTGGCAGCCGAGTTCCTGAACATCGCGGGACGCGTGACGTTCGGCTTGCAGGACCAGATCACCGCCTTTCTCAACGACCGCTTTGGGAATGCGGTTCCGCAAGGCACGGTGGTCAACTTCATTACCAATGGCGCCAGTGTGGTCGATCAAACCGCCACGGACAGCGCGGGACGCGCGACGGCCACGCTCATCAGCGAGGGAGGCGTGCCCGACAATGGCATCGTCACCGTTCTCGCCACGACGCGGGGCGAGGAGCCCTTTATCGACGCCAACGGGAACGGGGTCCGCGACGCCGGCGAGTTGTTTACGGATATCGCGGAGCCGTTCATCGACTTCGACGGCAATGGGCGCTTCGATCCACCCGAGCCCTTCGAAGATGTCAACGGCAACGGCAACTGGGACAGTGGCGAGCCGTTCACCGATGTCAACAGCAACGGCCGCCATGATGATCACCGCTTCGAGCGCTTTGTGGACGTGAACAGCAACGGCGCCTGGGACGCGGCGCAGAGCCCGGGGATATGGCAGGCGGAGGCGGTGATTTGGCGTACGATTGACCTCACGCTTTCCGGCCGGACCCTCGTCCTGCTCGATCCGGACACCTTCGAAATCGAGGACGGCGGGGAGGCGAGGTTCACGTTGTTCGTCAGCGACGCAGACCTCAACCCGATCGTCGGCGGCTCGACCATCCAGGTCCAGTTGGTTGGATCGGGCGCCAGTGTCGTCGGAATTGCCGGGACCACGGTGCTGCCCGACGGGCAGAGCTTCGGCGGGTTTGTCTACGGCCTGAACGTGTTTACGTTCGACGTCATCGATGCGGAAACTGGCGAACCGGCGTCGCCGACGAACC
>JBBITY010000170.1:5254-7196 GCA_037440565.1 Desulfurellales bacterium | reverse complement strand
CGACGCGAACGTCTACTTGGACGGCCACACCAACCTGGACGCTCACCCAGACGTGGACTTCAACGCCCACCTGGAGCCCGACGCCGACCCGCACCTTTACTGCTACGCGCACGCTTACGGCGACGCGCACGCCGACCATGAGTTTATTCGGGGTGGCGGGGCGGGTGATGTATTACACCGGCGACCGCGCCGTCCCAGGCGTCGAGGTTGCCCTCACTGGACCGGTGAATCAAATGGCCGAAACCGGCGCGGCGGGCGAATATGCTGTCGTGGGTATTCCGGAAGGAACGTGGGCCGTCGAACCGGGGAAGGTCGGCGACTGGGGCAACGGGGTTAGCTCGTTAGACGCAGCTTACGTTCTGCAGGCCGTGGCGAATCTCAGAACCTTCAGCGACGCACAGGCATTCGCCTGCGACGTTACGGGCAATGGTCAGATCAGCTCGCTGGATGCCGCCCGCATCCTGCAGCTCAGCGTCGGCCTGATTCCGCGCTTCGCGGTTGCTGATGCATGCGGGTCGGACTGGCTGTTCCTCCCCAATCCAGCCCAGGTGCAAAATCAGCTCGTGATCCAGCCCCAGATCAGTGGCGGTACGTGCCAGCCGGGCGGCATCGCGCTCAACCCGCTTGTGGGGCAGGCTGACGCGCAGGACTTTCGTGCCCTCCTGTTCGGCGACTGTACCGGGAACTGGCGGCCAAGCAGTGGCGCCGCTGCGTCGTTCCAAAAGGCGGCTGCGGGAGGACCGCAGCTCCACGTGGCGCGAATGCACGGCGCACGCCGCGGGCACGCGCGCGTGCGGCTGTACGTGCGGAGCGGTAAGCCTTTCCAATCCTTCGAAGTGCGGCTTGCATATGACCCCGCGCAGCTCGAGCTGAGGGGTGTTCGGATGCCCAGGTCAACGCGCAACGCGCTCGTCCGTCATCACACCGATGGCTACGGGCACGCCGCCATTGCCGCGGCGAGCGCGGGCCCGTTGGGCAACCACCGCGGCGCCGTGTTGGTGGTCGATTTCGCTACTTTTGAGCGCTCCCGCGAAGCGGGCGCGATCCGCGTTCTCCACAGCACCGTCGACGAGCAGTCTGCGCCAGTGGTCTACCATCCGCGCGGGACTGCCCGGTAACTCAACGGTGGAACTTCCCGAGCATCCCCTTTGGCATTGACTCCGGTGCCGCAGTGTCGATAATCGCTTGACTTGTACCAGCCGGGCGCCCTAGAAGGGTCGCCTGGCCATGGACGCGCAGGGCGAGGGTGAGCGATCAGCTCGGAGGTACGTGGACATGGGGTTCAGGATGGAGCGTTTCAAGGGGCACGTCCACCAACTGCTGATCATTGTGCCGGTCGTTCTGTTCTCGGCTCCGGTCGCCCTGGCAAGCACTGTGAGTTTATCCGACAGAACCATCCCAAATCCGGGGGCAACGGTCGACGTCGACGTATCGGTCGACAGCGTTGCGGGCCTTGAGGGGGTGGACTTGGTCGTGACCTTTGATCCCGCCATCGTCAGCGCCACCGCGGTAAACAAGACCCCCGGAACCAGCGCCTGCAGCGATCCGGTGGGCAGTGAGAATCCCGCCGGCACGTACAGCGTCGGCATGGCGTGCCCATCGCCGCCGTTTAGCGGTGGCGGGGCGATTATGCGGATCACGTTCCAGGGAAATGCTGCCGGGTCGACCACCCTGCACATCTCGAGCTGCCTTCTCAACGAGGGTGCGATTGCCTGCACCACCAGCGACGGCAGCATCACCGTCCAGGGGCCGACTTCGACGCCGTCATCCACCGCGACGGCAACCGCGACGCGGACGAATACGGCAACCGCCACCGTGACGAGTACCGCATCCAACACCCCCACCACGATTCCCTCGAACACGCCGACTGCAACTGGAACGGCGACCGCCACACGGACCGCGACCGGCACATCCACGGCAACAGCAACGCCGACCGAGACGC
>JBBITY010000170.1:0-5232 GCA_037440565.1 Desulfurellales bacterium | reverse complement strand
GACCCGAACCTCGACCGCAACGCCAACGGCAACACCGATTCCCACGCCGCGCATCACGGGCGGTAACACGGAAGGGTCGACGCGCGTCTTTGGAACGGCGGCCGGCAACATCTCGTCCCCGAACCTGAAGATCTTCAGCGCTGGACCGAACGGCACTGCCGAAGGCGGCGGTGGCGATGATGAGCTGCTCGGCAGCGGCGGTACTGATGGAAGCGGGAATTTCAGTGACGGCGCGGCAGGCGTCGGATTGTCGCGTGCGCTGGTCGCTGGCGAAAGAGTGTTCGCCATCGACACGCAGAACGATCGCACCGGGCAGCCTGTTACAGTCGCCGGCGGGCCGCCAGCGGCGATTCCCACCCTTACGGAACTCGGCGCAGCCAGCTTGGCCGCGCTGCTCGGGTTGGCGTTACTGTGGCGCCTTGTCGCCCGGCCGCCTCACTGAGAGTTTGCGAGGAAATCCCTCGGGGGAGCAATGCTCCACCCCTCAAGAAGGGTGCCGGTGCACCGCCGCATCGGTCTAGGCACTGCTCCCGCCCATCTACCGGCGTTACAGCCTGTCGCGCCGGGCTTCTTTCCCGAGCTTGAGCAGAGGTTTTAGATCTCACTTCGGTGGCCCACCGAAGCGGCGGTCCGCCCCATTGAAGAACCCATCCCGAGCCGGACTGCTCTTCCGCCAACTGCCGGTTGCTAGCTAGCCCGATCCGAATCAATCCGGTATCTATCGGCGTGATGAGCGATCGCGATTTCCGGCTGCCGAAGACGATCCGGCCAATCCGCTACGATCTGTACATCGATGTCGATCTCGATGCGTGGCGCTTTCGCGGGCGCGAGCGGATCGAGCTGTTCATCGATGCACCGACCCGAGATATCACGCTGCACGCTGTGGAACTCAATATCGGAGCGGTCCGGATCGTCGTCCCAGACGGGACCGAGCTGGCGGCCGACTGGGAAATCAACTCCGAGGCGGAGACCGTCACGTTCAGTCTTGCGCGGCAAGTTTCCCGTGGCACGGCGCGGCTGGAGATTGCCTTCGATGGGGAAATTCGCGCCCGTCTGCGCGGCTTCTATCGCTCGCAGAAGGATGGAATGCGCTATGCGGCGACCCAATTCGAGGCGGCCGATGCTCGGCGTGCCTTTCCGTGCTTCGACGAGCCGGAGTTCAAGGCGCGTTTTTCCCTTACTCTGGTCGTTCCCGCAGGGGTTCTGGCTATCGCGAACGGGGCGATCCTGAAAGAGACGGAGTTGGGTGACGGGCGCCGCGAGATTCGCTTTGCTGAGACGCCGCCGATATCGTCCTACCTCGTCGCGTACACCGTCGGGCCGTACGATGCGACGCCCGTTGCCACGACCCCGAGCCAGGTGCCCGTGCGCGTCTTTCTGCCGCGCGGCATGGCCGCCAAGGGCCTGTACGCGCGCGACGCGCATGTTCGCTCGCTCGCCTACCTCGAGGAGTACACCGCCATTCCGTATCCGTATGGCAAGGTCGACGCGGTCGGTGTGCCGGATTTCGAGGCAGGGGCGATGGAAAATCCCGGCGCCATCACCTATCGGCTCACCGCCATTGCGGCCGACACGGCGCACGCGTCTACGCCGACGCTGAAGAACATTTTCTACACCGCCGCGCACGAATTGACGCACATGTGGTGGGGCGATCTGGTGACCATGGCCTGGTGGGACGACCTGTGGCTCAATGAGTCGTTCGCTACCTTCATCGGCTACAAAGTGGTGGCGGACCTGGTGCCGGAGTGGGGGATGTGGCGCGACTTTGTCGCCTCGCTGGTGCGGCCGTTCAGCCTCGACGCCTTGGTGTCGACGCATCCGATCTCCTTCGAGGTGAAAAACGCCAAGCAGGCAAGCGAGCGCTTCGACGTGATCACGTACTGGAAGGGGGCCGGCGTGGTGCGCATGATCGAGAGCTTTCTCGGCGCTGAAACGTTTCGCGCTGGTGTGCGCGCGTACCTCGACCGGTATCGCGAGGGCAACGCTACCGCTGACGACTTTTGGCGCGTGCTGAGCGAGGTCTCGGGGCGCGACGTGGCCGCAATCGCTCACGCGTGGATCAAACAGCCCGGCCACCCGCTGGTCTCCATCACCGCGAATCGAGAGGGCGAGCACCTCGTCTTGCAGGTGCGGCAGGAGCGCTTTTACGCTGATCCCGCTGCCGCGAAGGGAGCGCGGACACAGATCTGGCCGATTCCGATGGTGATCAGGTACGGCACCAGCGCTGCCGTGCGGGAGCAACGCGTCCTCGTCGCTGGCGTCGAAGAAACCGTCAGATTGCCCGGGGCGCGCTGGTTCTATCCCAATGGCGATGGCGCCGGTTTCTATCGCTTCGCCATGCAGGACGGCGCCGTGGCCAATCTCGTCGAAGTCCTTCCGGCCGCGCTGGCCCCCCAGGAACGGCTCGATCTGGTGGGCAATCAGTGGGCGCTCGTCAAAGCTGGCAGGATCGCGGTGGCGCAGTTTTTCGCCATGCTGGAGGGGTTTCGCAACGAGACGGACCGCGCAGTCCTTTCGGCACTTACGGAACGCTTGTATTGGATGAGCACGAACCTGATCGAAGAAGTCGCCCGCACCGCCTTCGAGCGCTTCGTCGCGGGTTTTTACGCGCCGCAGCTCGACCAGTTGGGATGGGACCCCCGGCCCGATGACAGTGTGGACGACCGCCAGCGCCGCGCGACGGTCATTGGGGCGCTGGGCGACCTGGCATGCCTGCCGGCGGTTGGGGCCGAAGCCCGGCGCCGCCTCGAACGGTACCTGGAGGACCGGGCGAGCCTTGATCCGAATCTCGCCTCGGTCGTGGTCGGCGTGGCCGGCCGGCCCGGTGATGCCGACCTCTACGAGCGCTATCTCGAATGCAAGCGCGCCGCTGCTGCCGATCCCGAGGAGGAGCAGCGCTTTCTCTTTGGCCTGACCGCGTTCGAGGATCCCGCGCTGGTGCAGCGCACGCTGGGACTGTCGACCACCGATGAAGTGCGCGCTCAGGATCGCGCGCATGTCATCGCGCGGTTGCTCGGCCAGCGCGCCTCGCGCATGCTGGCGTGGGCTTTCGTCCGCGACCGCTGGGCCGAGGTCATCGGTCCGATGGACCCGATGCTGCAACAAACGGTCGTGCGCGGGCTTGCCCAGTTGACGCCAGAACCCGTGGCCAGCGAGGTATCCGCGTTCCTTCCGCCGCGGGCGACGGAGGAAACGCGCGAAACGATCGCGCAGGTCGTTGAGCAGCTCGCGATTGACGCGGCGGCCTGCCAGCGGCTTGCCCCGATGGTCACCGCAGCCTTGCAGAACCTCGCGTGAGGGCGCGGGTTCACAGATCGAGCAACGCGAGTGCAATGAGGTGCGCTTTCCTCGGAAGGTGGGGACTCCGCGCCCGGGAGGTACGTCATGGATTTCTCTCTCTCGCCGAAGGTCGAGGATCTTCGCAAGCGCCTCGGCGCATTTATGGACGCGCACGTCTACCCCGCCGAGGCGACGGCTGCGGAGCAAGCGCGCGCCCGCGGCGGCGAAAACCTTGTCGCCCCGCCAGTCACCCGCGAGTTGCAGCAGAAGGCCAAAGCGGAGGGTTTGTGGAATCTGTTTCTGCCGGACCCGCAGTACGGCGCCGGCCTGAAGAACTGGGAATACGGGGTGCTGTGCGAAATCATGGGGCGAAGCCCGATCGCCCCGCGCGTCTTCAACTGCGCGGCGCCCGACACCGGCAACATGGAAATCCTGCTCGAGTACGGCACGGCGGAACAGAAGCAGCGCTGGCTGGAGCCGCTCCTTGCCGGGGAAATCCGCAGTTGTTTCTCGATGACCGAGCCTGAGGCGTCGGGTTCCGACCCGACGCTCTTGCGCACGCGCGCCGTTCGCGACGGGGACGACTACGTGATCAACGGGCACAAGTGGTTCACCACCGGGGCGTACGGCGCCGCGTTCGCCATCGTGATGGCGGTCACCGATCCGGACGCGGCTCCACACCGGCGCGCCACCCAGATCATTGTTCCCACCGACACCCCTGGCTTCAAGCTCGTGCGTCCCGTGTCGGTCATGGGGCACACGGGCGATGGCGGGCACGCCGAGATTTTGTATGAGGATTGCCGCGTTCCGGCCAGCAACGTCCTCGGTGGTGAGGGGGAGGGCTTCGCCATTGCCCAGGCGCGTCTCGGTCCGGGCCGCATTCATCACTGCATGCGCTGCATCGGCGCCGCCGAACGAGCCTTCGAGCTCATGTGCCGCCGCGCCAACTCCCGCTACGCCCACGGCAGCCTGTTGGCCGAGAAGGGAATGGTTCAAAACTTCATCGCCGACTCGCGCATCGAGATCGATGCAGCCCGGCTCATGGTGCTGCACGCGGCGTGGAAGATGGACACGATCGGCAAGAAAGACGCGCGCCAGGAGATCGCGATGATCAAGGTGTTGGTGCCCAATATGATGATGAACGTCCTCGACCGGGCCATTCAGGTGCACGGCGCTATGGGCGTGTCGGATGACACGCCGATCGCGCGCATGTGGCGCGAGGGGCGTTCCATGCGCCTTGCGGACGGGCCCGATGAGGTGCACAAAATGACCATCGCGCGCCGTGAGCTGCGAAAATGGCGGTAGGCGGGAGTCAGCGCAGCGACAAGCACTTGGTGTGGGTGGATCTCGAGATGACCGGGCTCGATCCGGATCGGGACGCGATTCTCGAGATCGCGACGCTCGTCACGACCAACGACCTCGATGTAGTGGCCGAGGGCCCGGTGCTCGTGATCCGGCAACCCGCAGCCATGCTCGCGGCCATGGACGACTGGAATCGGGAACACCACGCCGCCTCGGGACTCATCCAACGCGTCCTCGCCTCGACCACCTCCGTGGAGCAGGCCGAAACGGAGACCCTGGCGTTCGTAAAACGCTACGTTCCGGAGCGCACCTCACCGCTCTGCGGCAACTCCGTGTGCCAGGATCGGCGCTTCCTCGCCCGGCACATGCCGAGCTTGGAGGCATATTTCCACTACCGCAACCTGGATGTCAGCACCATCAAGGAGTTGGTCCGCCGCTGGTATCCCAACGGGCCGCAGCCACCGGAAAAGCGGCACACGCATCTCGCGCTCGACGACATTCGGGAATCGGTCGAGGAACTGCGCTTCTATCGTCAGCACGTCTTCCGGTGAGGGGTGGCCTCGCTCGGGTGGGCTTCTACCCCGCCGCCCGCGTCATCATCAACTCAGGCGTGATCTCCATCAGCGTGTACACGCGCTTCACCTCCTCCGG
>JBBITY010000169.1:0-7289 GCA_037440565.1 Desulfurellales bacterium | reverse complement strand
CCACGCCGACCATCACGCTCACGCCGAGCCAGACGGGAACGCCCACTCCGACGCCGCGTCCGGGAGCGGACGTGAGTTTCCTCGGAGTGGCGCGTCAGTTCGACCGGCTGCAGGAGCCGAACGGGTACACGCGGGAAGGCTGGCCGATTTTCGAGCGCCCGAGGGGATGTAAGTTCAAGATCGTCGTTGAAGGAAAGCCAGGGCCCAGCCGGCGGGCGGTCGGCCGCAGTGCCTTCAACTACAGCCCCTTCAACCCGGCCGTGCGACCCGATCTGCAGATCATTGTCTCGCGCCCGCTCGGCAACGGCAGCACGGTGGTCTGCGATGATCGCTTGCCCGACATTGGCGGCGTGCCGGCGTCTGCGAGCTTCGAGGTGACGCAGGCAATCTCGAATGCGATAAACGATTTCGGGTGCCGTTTTGTCGACGGAGACCGACAGCCCGTTGGCGTGATCAACAGTGACCTTTCCTGCTTCGTGTCCGAAGACGGTGGCTTTCGATTTGCGAACCCCGCCAGCAAAATCCAGTTCTGTGCCACAATTGCTCCACCATTCGGGTTCCCCGTTGGCGACACCACAGTGACCGTGCGACTCCGCGATTCCTCGGGAGAAGTCTGGCCACCCGCCTCGATGATCATTCGCGCGCTGGCCCCCTGTGAATTCGAATAAGAGGGTCACTCCCGTCGCAGGATGAGGAGCTTGAAGTCGCTGGGCTCTGTTGCCAGGAACTCCGCCACGGCACGCTTGACGTAATTGCGAACGGGGACATGGGTGTCGGGGCGCCCCGTCCACGTGAGGCCGTTGCGTCGCCAGTGCCGCTCGGGGCCGACGCCGATCACGGCCAGCATCCAGCCCAGCGCCCGGTACCGTACCATGAGGTCGACGGCGTGCCGGTCGAGGCGCATCCCGCTGCAGCGCGCCAGTTCCGCCTGAGGGCCATAGAACTGCACGCGCAGTCCGGCGCGCTCGGCTGCCGCCCGCACGACGGAAAAGTCGACCATGAAGGTGATGTCATTGCGGCCCGGCGCTTCGTAGATCGTCGCTCGCGAGCGCGGCGGGCCGGCGAACACACGGCGGCTCTCGGCCGTGGTCAAATGGAACGCACGGTCGCCACCGTAATCGATCCACAGCAAGTCGGCTCTGGCGTACAAACGCGACGCATTCTCCACCATGCGCTCGATCGCGGGGCAGGCAAAGTACGGCGAACATGTCGCACCGGGAATGAAGAGCTCCGGGTAATGGCGGCGCAGAAACGGGCGCAATCCCGATACCGACTCGACCGGCAACAGAACTTCCTCGAAGTCCAGTCGGCCGCGCAGATGAGCGTCCGCGAGCACCTTCGCCAGCTCAATTCGAGGAATAGGGCGGCTCTGCACCGGGGGCGGCGCGCCCCGGCGTGCACCAGCTACGGTGCGCAGGTGCGGAATCACGAACACCACGGCCGGCTTGCCGTTGGCCTGCGGCACGACCTTGTGATGCGCAAGGCAGTCCAGTACCTCGTTGGCGAACACGAGCCCAGCCGGTGCCAGCGGCGTTCCCCGCACGGCCGCGGTCGCCAGGTCGCCTCGCTTCCAACGTACGCGCTCGGCCAGCGGACCGAGATGTTGCTGCTGCCGGGCGAGCAATGCCGGGCTGCGTTCGATGATGCGATACGATAGCGCTGCCGCAAAACGCCTCCAGGTCCGTTCGTGCCGCGAGCGCTCCTGAACCCAGAGCAGCACATCGGCGCACAACTGGCCATTTCCCGCGCCGAGCTCGCAGATTTCAAAGCGCCCCGGCTCCCCGGCCCGCCGCCAGCGGCCGTGTGCGTACTGCGCCAGCATCCGTCCGAAGTACGGCGAAAGGGCGAGCGGATACGTGTCGTAATGGCCGCCCTCCCCGAAGCGTACCGCGCCGGTACTGTAGTATCCCCAGGCAGGGTGAAACAGCGCGTCGTCGACGAAGTCGCGGTAGGACGGGAAGAGCCTGGCGATCCGCGCGGCCCCTGCGGGAGTTGCCTGCCTGATCGTGTCGTCGATCATCGCGCAAAGCGTGTCCGGCGCGCTCCTCTAACACGCAAGCTGGGGTGAGACCACAGGCCGATCACGCCCCGAGAAGGCCCGTGTCGGGTGAAGGCGGCGATGTTGGTCTTTGGATGTTCGCGCATTGACTGTTGGTAGGCCCTTCGTTACTTTGAGCGAGGGCATGCAGCGGCGGTTGAGCGTGAGCGACCAGGACGGAGACTGACTCGCTCCCGTCGCCCATCAACCGCGTTGCACAGGGTGAAACCCGCTGGCGAGAGGCGCTCAAGGAGATAGTGCAGCATGGCGGAAAAGAAGGCGAAGACGGCCCACAAAGGCGGCGCGGCTGCGGTGAGTCGCCACGTGTGTCCAACCTGTGGTGCGGACAGCCGAGTGACGTACTTGACCGGCTACGGCCCCAAAGGGTTCTTCTGGGTCTGTGAAAAGGGGTGCGGCTATATGGCTCGCACTCGGTAGGGACCGACAATCGAGCAGGGAGAGTCAGACATGGGCCGAACGCCGAAGAAGGCCAAAGAAGCGAGCAAGGGGAGGAAGGGTTACAGCGTCTTCGATGCGGAGGGCCGCTCGGAGGCGCCAGAGGACGGCGACCTTCCGAAGGACGAAGCGGGCCGCCGCAAAATCAAGCGGCAGTACGAGACGCTTCTCGGTATTCGCATCGAGAAGCTGAAGGGACGCATCCTCAATCGGGAGCGGATCAACAAGACCATCGAGGGCGTCTACTTCATCTGCTTCGAGTGCAAGAAGGTCTGCCACAATATGGACGAGGGGTTGGTGGAAGATCCCAACAACCAGCACAACCTGTGCAGTGCTTGCGCGAAGGGTAAGGGCAAGGGCAAGCAGGTCGCGGCGTAGCGCCGCGCGTGGCGTGGGAGCCACTTTCGCACATGCGCGCGTTTATCGGCGAATCGCCGCGTGTGCCCGCAACCAGCGCAGCGCCTGCTGCATGTCGGCGGGCAGCGGTGCCTCGACGGTAAACGTGCTGGCACTGCCTTGCCGGGCCGGGTGCCGAAATCGGAGTTGCCGGGCGTGCAGGAGCGGCCGTGAGGCCGTGAAAGACTGTGCCGTGCCCGTCCCGTACAGCGAATCTCCCACCACGGGGTGGCCAATCGCGGCAAGGTGGACACGTATCTGGTGGCGGACGCCGGTCCGGGTTTCGATTATTGCGAGGGTGGCGGCTCCGAACCGTTCAAGTGGACGGTAGGTGGTAACGGCCGGCCGCGCCCTGAGTCGGCGCGCACGGCGCGGGTCCGCACACACGGACATGCGCCGCGGATGGCGGGGTACATGGGCAATTGGCAGATCCACGCGACCCGCCCGGGCGAGGTCCCCCTCGACCAGCGCCAGATATTCCTTGGCGACTTCGTGGTCGCGAAACTGGCGGCGGAGTTCGCGAAACGCTTCGGGCGTGCGTGCCGCGACCAGGACGCCGGAGGTGCCGGGATCGAGACGGTGCACGAGTCCCGCTTCGAGCGCGTTAGGGCTCGCCTGCTCCACTTCCGGATACTGCGCGACGAGGAAGTTGGCGACGGTGTCGCGATCGGCAGCGCGCCGCGCCTCTGACGGGAGCCCACCCGGTTTGTCGACGACAACGATCGCTGCATCCGCGTAGATGACCGGAACCGGCAGGGCCGGCTGCGGAGCTAGTCTGACCGGCTCGGCGGCGGCATCGATGCGCACGACATCGCCGGGCTGCACGGCGCCGCCCTTGCGGGCGCGCCGCCCATTGATGCGGACCAGGCCGCGGTCGATCAGCTCCCGCGTACGCCGCCGCGAGAGGTCGGGCAGGTGACGGGCCAGGAAGACATCCAGCCTCCCCGCGGCTCCCTCCCCCACGGTCAGCTCCACGGGGTCATCCGCGGCCCTGTCAGCTCTCGGCATGGACTGTGTATAAAGAAGGCGGGATTGGAGTGGCAATGGACTGGCTGAAGTGGCGGAGCGAGTTCCCTTCCTGCGCACAACGCGTCCACATGAACCATGCGGGCATCTCCCCGTTGCCCCAGCGCGTCGCGGCGGCTCTGCAGGAGTTTGCGGCCGAAGCGCTGGTGATCGACGACCGAATCTACCACCGGTGGGAGGTCCGGGCGGAAGCAGTGCGGGGGGCGTTTGCCCGTCTCATCGGTGCCGAACCCGGCGAGGTGGCCTTTGTGCGCAACACCTCGGAAGGGCTGTCCCTCGTTGCGGCCGGTTTGGACTGGCAGGCGGGGGACAACGTCGTGGCGCTGGCGGACGAATATCCCTCCAACGTGTACCCGTGGTGGGGCCTGCGGCGCTGGGGTGTGGAGACCCGCATGGTGCCGCGGCCACAGGCGCGGTTCGGGGTCGACGACGTGGCCCCGCTGATGGACGGTCGCACACGGCTCCTCGCGGTCAGTGCCGTTGACTGGCAGACGGGATTTCGCGCCGATCTGCCCGCGCTCGGCGCGCTGTGCCGCGAGCGCGGCGTCTTGTTCTGTGTGGACGCGATTCAAGCGCTCGGCGCCGTCTGCATCGACGTCACCGCCTGCGGGATCGACGCGCTGGCGGTTGGCGGTCATAAGTGGCTTCTGGCGCCCGAAGGATGCGGGGCGCTCTTCGTTTCACGGCGCATCATCGAGCGCCTTCACCCGGTGCTGCTGGGATGGAAGAGTGTCCGCGAGGCCTCGCGGTATCTTCCGTATCACTTCGACCTGCGCGGCGACGCCACGCGCTTGGAGCCGGGCTCGCCGCCCCACGCGGCCATCCTGGCCTTCGGAGCGGCGCTCGACCTCCTGTTGGAAATCGGCACCGAGGCGATCGAGGCGCGGGTTCTAGAGATCACGGATGCACTCGCGGACGGCTTGCGCCGTCGCGGCGCCAGCGTCGTGAGCCCATGGGGCGACGGCGAGCGGTCAGGCATCATCAACTTCCGGCTCGGCAACCCGCGGGCCTTGCTCGCCGCCCTGTCGCGCGCGGGCGTGGTGGCCCGCGAGCGGAGAGGTGGCATCCGGCTCTCTCCGCATTTCTATGCGAGCACGGACGACGTCGAGCGGGTGCTCGCGGCGGTCGACGACTACCTCCGCGCCGCGTGATTCGGTGCCGCGTCGGGGAGCTGCTCCATCAGCAGTTGCGCGACGCGGCGTGAAGTCAGCAGGGCGTAGTGTCCGATACCGCGGATTTCGATGTTGAACGCCCCGGGGTAATAGGCCGCCGCCGTCGGTAGGGTCCACGCGTCGAACGGCGACGAGATCGCGGTCGCGTCGAACTGCTCCGGCACCGGATCGCCCGCTGCGAGTTGCTCGATCAGCGAGGAGCCCGGTCGCAAGCGTCGCAGAGCACCGCACATCCAAGGTGTGCACGTCCCTTGATGCGGGGTGCCGAGCGTGATGAGACGGCGAATCGGGGCGTCAGGGTGCCGGCGCAGATAATCGCGCGCGAGGATTCCGCCGCTGCCGTGCGCAATCAGCACGAAAACGGCTTGCGGCGCCCGTGCCCGCAGTTCCTGTACCCGGGCATGGAAGATGGCCGCGGCGCCAGCAGCATCACGCGCCCAGCCACCTACTGGACCCGGGTACGTCGCCCAGCCGCACTTTCTGAGGCGGCGCCGCAGGAGCCAGAATGAAGCGGCATCGAGGCCGCTGTCGGGTAGGAGGAGCGCGATGCCGCGTTGCGGCGGCGCGGGCAAGGCTCCCGCGGAGACAACGCCGAAAAGCCGGCTAACAAGTGCCACTGCCATGGCTCCGCACTCGGCGAGAAAGCCGCCGAGCGCGGTGGGGAGCGGTAACGGCTCGGCGGGGTCGGCCGCTCGGCGCTCGACGTGCCAGCGGACGAGATAGACAAAGGCGTTGACAGCGAGCAGCGGGGCGGCGAGGAGCCCGGCCGTGGCGAACACCAGCGTCATCACGGCCTGGCGCTTACCGCACCCGCACCGGCCGTGCAAAGCGGCTTGCTTTTGCGCTGGCCTTCTTCAATCATCGCGCCCCATGCCGAGCATCCAGTCACGAAAGCCGAGGCACCGGTATGCGGTGATCATGGCGGGCGGCTTCGGCACCCGCTTCTGGCCGCGCAGCCGGCGCGGCACGCCCAAGCAATTCCTGGCGATCAGCGGGCGGCGGACGATGCTGCAGGAGACCATGCATCGCCTGCGGGGCATTGTACCGGAACGAAGGGTGTTTGCGGTCGCGAGCGCGGAGCACAGGAAGCTGATTCGGGCGCAATTGCCGGGCCTGCCCGCGGCGAACGTGGTCATCGAGCCCGCTGCGCGTGGCACCGCTGCCTGTTTGGCCCTGGCTGCAGAGCACATCGCGCGCCGGGATCCGGAAGCACTGATGGCGGTATTTCCTGCCGATCATGTCATCACGCAGCGGCGGGCTTTTGCGCAGGCGCTCCGCCGCGCATTTGACATCGCCGCCGCCGAGCGCTGTCTCGTCACGTTTGGGATTGCGCCGACGGCGCCGGAGACAGGGTACGGATACATCGAGGTCGGTGCGCCGCTCGCCGGGGCGGCGCCGCGCGCATACTGGGCGGCGCGATTCCACGAAAAGCCCGACGCGCGAACTGCACAGGCTTACGTCCAGGCCGGCCGGTTTTTGTGGAATTCGGGCATGTTCGTCTGGCGGGTCGACGTGTTTTTCGACGCACTGGCGCGCCACGCGCCAGAGATCGCGCGCGCCGTGCGAGGGGGGGGTCGCGCCGGACGCGCAGCGCGGGAGCGCTTGTATCGACGCCTGCCGGTGGTGTCCATCGACGTCGCGCTGATGGAACGCGCGGAGCGCATCGCGGTCGTGGAAGGCGATTTCGGGTGGAGCGATGTGGGCAGTTGGGCAGCCATGGGGGCGCTCTGGGGGACGGATGCTGCGGGCAATGCGTGCCAGGGCAACGCGATGCTCATCGACTGTCGCGACAGCGTCGTGGCTGCACGCGAGCGGCTGATTGCCCTGATCGGCGTGGACGATTTGGTCGTCGTCGACAGTCCCGATGCGGTCTTGGTGTGCCCGAAGAGCCGTGCGCAGGAAATCCGGCGCGTCGTGGACGCGCTCGCTCACGGTCCCCACCGCCACCTGCTATAGTCGCGCACACAGCCATGGGGTCGGCACGGCGAGGAAGTCATCGGAGGGCGAGGTGACCGAACGTGCTCCCACGCTCTCGGCCGCCGGGCTCGGGCAGGCGCCGCGCGCCCCGGTGCGGCCCTTCAGCACTCTGGTCGAACGGATCTGCCAGAGGGCGTTTGCCTCGATTCGCATCGCACCGGGCGCCGTAGAGCACCTGCGGGCGCTGGCGGCGCGTGGTTCGGTCGTCTACGTCATGCGGCAGC
>JBBITY010000168.1:2670-7311 GCA_037440565.1 Desulfurellales bacterium | reverse complement strand
TGCTGCTGGTCGGCCCGCCCGGCACCGGCAAGACGCTGCTTGCGCGCGCGGTGGCGGGCGAGGCCGGGGTGCCGTTCTTCAGCCTCTCGGGCTCGGACTTCGTCGAGATGTTCGTCGGCGTCGGCGCGGCGCGCGTGCGCGACCTGTTCGCGCAAGCGCAGGCCAAGGCTCCCTGCATCGTCTTCATCGACGAGCTGGACGCGCTCGGGAAGGCCCGCGGCGTCGGGGGGGTCGCCGGCGGCCACGACGAGCGCGAGCAGACGTTGAACCAACTGCTCGTGGAGATGGACGGGTTCGACACCACCAAGGGCGTCGTCATCCTCGCCGCCACGAACCGCCCGGAGATCCTCGATCCCGCCCTGCTGCGCCCCGGACGCTTCGACCGCCACGTCCTGGTCGACCGCCCTGATCGCAACGGCCGCGAAGCCATCCTGCGCGTGCACGTGCGCGGCGTGAAGCTGGCGCCGGACGTCAACCTCTCGGTGCTCGCGCAACGCACGCCGGGCTTCGTCGGCGCCGATCTCGCCAACGTGGTCAACGAGGCGGCCCTGCTCGCCGCGCGCCGCAACAAGCCGCACGTGGAGATGGTCGACCTGGAGGAGGCGATCGACCGCGTCGTGGCCGGCCTGGAAAAGAAGAACCGGCTGATCAATCCGCGCGAGAAGCAGATCGTCGCCGTGCACGAGACCGGCCACGCGCTGGTGGCCGCCTTCACGCCTGGTGCGGACAAGGTGCACAAGATCTCCATCATCCCGCGCGGCATCGGAGCGCTCGGCTACACGCAGCAACTGCCGACGGAAGACCGCTACCTGATGACCCGCCAGGAGCTCGAAGGCCGCATCGATGTCCTGCTCGGTGGCCGGGCGGCCGAGCAACTGGTCTTCGGCGAAGTCTCAACCGGCGCGCACAACGACCTGCAGCGCGCCACCGAGATCGCGCGCTCCATGGTGCTGGAATACGGGATGGGCGACACCCTCGGTGCGGTGACCTATCCGCGCCAGCGCCGGCCGCTCTTCCTCGGCCAGGTCGGCTCATGGGCGGAGGGTCCGCGGGAGTACAGTGAAGCCACTGCGCAGGCGCTCGACGCGGAAACCAAGGCGATCATGGATGCCCGCCTGGCGCGCGTCGGGCAGCTCCTGCGCGACAAGCGGTCCGCGCTCGACAAGGTCTCGGCGCTCCTGCTCGAACGGGAAGTGATCGAGGCCGAGGAGTTCGAGCGGCTCATCGCAGCCGAGACGCCCGGTCGCCGTCAGGTCGCGTGAACGCCGGCAGATCGCGTCCTTCGGCCGAGGATGGCCCGCTGTGAAAAACTCCCTCGGGGTGGAGCAATGCTCCACCCCTCAAGAACGGTGCCGGTGCAACGCGAACCCAGTCTCGAGGGCGGGAGCACTGCTCCCGCCCTTCCGCCGGTGTCGCAGCCTGTCCCGCCGGGATTCCTTCGCAAGCTCTCAGTCTCGAGGGGGGCAGTTATGGGTAGAACTCAGCCCCACGGAAGCGTGGAGAGAGGGACTGCCGCTTCCTGCGCCAGGTACGGGGGGGCGGCCCCAAGAGCGAATCGACATGGATTCCTCGATGTCTTCGGGTTGGGTCTCCTCGCGGCGCTCGTCGCGCACGGCGCCGCCGCACAGGCGCGCGAGGTCGTCGTGCCGCTGCGGCTCGATCACGAGTTCCTTCGCCAGGCTCTTGTGACGCAGGTGTACACGGACCCTAACCAAACCGCCCGCGTGTGGGACGACGGGACGGGGTGCAACTATCTGACCCTCTCCTCACCCCGGGTGGACACCCATCAAGGCAAGGTGCGCGTGACGAGTGCCGGCACCGGACGGGTCGGCACCTCGGTCGGCAAACAGTGCCTCGTCGTGCTCGACTGGACGGGAACAGTAGAGGTGCTGGAGGAGCCGCGGGTCGAGCCCGGCGTGGCCGTGGTCCGTTTTGCAGTGGTCGATTCGCAGATCTACGGTCCGGAGGGCCGCAAGCAGGTGTCGGCAAAGCTGTGGGACTGGGTGAAGAAATACGTCCACCCACGCCTCGAAACGCTGACCATTGATCTGCAAGCGGCGCTCGACGAGCTGCGCGCCTTCCTCCCCCACGTGCTGCCCAGTGACGACGTGGCACGCACGCAGCGGCTGCTCGATTCCCTTTCACTCGCCCGCGTGCAGCCGAGCGAAACCGGCATCACCGCGGATGTGCGCTTCGATGTCCCTCTGCGGCCGCCCGCCGCCGAGACGCCACCGCCCGAACCGGCCTTGTCGCCGGAAGAGCTACGGCGGTGGGAAACCGCCTGGCAGCGCTGGGATGCCTTCCTGACCTTTGTGCTCAAGCAGGCCGCCGCCGACAGCGGCGTCGCCGAGCTGCGCGTGGCTCTGCTCGATGTCCTGCTCGACGCCCGTCACGACCTGCTCGAAGCACTGGCGCCAAGCCGCCCCGGCCAACCCGATCCGGTCCGCCCGCTCTTTCTCAAGACCTGGGCGCGGCTCGCACCCGCCCTGCGGCACTTGAGCACCGGCCTGCCGGGAGAAGCAGCGCTGCGTTACCTCAGCTTCATCGCCGCCGCCGACGCGTTGCAGGCAATCGACCAGCTCGGACCAGACAGCGGCCTCGACATCTCGGCCGACGGCCTGCGCCGCCTGGCGCGCATGGTCGCCCCAGCAGCCATCGAGGACCCGTTGGCGTACAGCATCGAGGTCGACCCGGAACTGCGCCGCCTGTTCGGCTTCGGACCGCCCCTGCCACCGCCGGGAGAGAATCCGGACGTGGAGCTGAGTGCTGGTGAAAAAATCCCGGCGCCGAGGGCTCGAAAAGCGGGAGCGGTGCTCCCACCCCTAGTAGGGGCAGGTTCAAGATTTGCCCCTGCCCGCTGGTTCTGGCCAGCCCCGGCGTGGGCAGCCATCGAACCGGATCGCGAGACGGTCGCTCGACTGAACCGCTGGGTGCCGACTCCTGACGAGCTGGATGTGTACCTGCCGCTTGTGCGCGACCTGTTGCAGACGGCAGCCGGTCGCACCCTCGCGACCCATGAACTCGAGCCGCAGTTTCATCAGCTCTACCGCTGGGCCGTCCTCGCCACCGCCTGGCAGGAGACATGTTGGCGCCAATTCCTCAAGGTGGGCGGCAAAATGTACCCCATCAAGTCGCCCGTCGGGTCGGTTGGACTCATGCAGGTGAACCAGAACGTCTGGCGCGGCTTCTACGACGTGAAAGGGCTGCAACAGGACATCAGCTACAACGCCAATGCCGGTTGCGAGATTCTCCTTCAGTACCTGCGCGACCACGCCATCGCCAAGGGCGAACACACCGTTACGGGCTCGATCGACAATCTGGCGCGTGCCACGTACTCGGTGTACAACGCCGGCCCCGGCCAACTGCAACGCTATCGAAAATCCAACGTCGCCAAACGTGCGCGCCGGGTTGACGAAGCGTTCTGGAAAAAATACCAGGCGGTGAAGGCCGGCAACGAACTGAATGTGGCGGAGTGTTACGGGCGGTGACGAAGGCCCGAAAGGGCGTGATTCGTCAGCTCAGGGCAACGCTCTGGGTTACGAAGACAAGCGGACCGGGGCCGTGCAGGGCCGGAACTCAGAGCTTGTGAAAAAATCGCCGGGGCGGAGCGGTGCTCCACCCCTCAAGAACGATGCCGGCGCAGCGGGGCCCCAGTCTTGAGGGCGGGAGCACTGCTCCCGCCCTTCCCACGGTGTTACGGCCCGTCCCCCCTGGATTTCTTGACAAGCTCTCAGTCCGGAGCAACATAGCACCGCACCTGCAGCGGGAGGTGTGAATGGCCAAAGGCGAGAAAGACCGATTGTATGTCGTGCCCAGGCCGGTGCTGACGGACTTCGAGTTCGGCACCGAAACGGCGGCCGTCTTCGACGACATGCTCGAACGTTCGGTGCCGTTTTACGACGAGATTCAGCGCATGATCGCCGAACTCGCCGCCGACTTCGCCGCTGACGGCACGAATATCTACGACCTGGGCTGCTCGACCGGCGCCACCCTCCGCCGCCTGCAGTCGCTCGATCGCGAAGTCACGCTCATCGGCGTCGACTCGTCGAGCGCGATGCTGGCACGGGCTGAACGGGAGATGCAGCGGACGGGCTTTTCGCGCCCGTACGTGCTCCGCGAGCTGCAAATCGATCAGGACCTCCGCATCGAGAATGCGTCGGTCGTGATCATGAGCTTGACGTTGCAGTTTATCCGCCCACTGCAACGCGAACGCCTGATGCGCGCGATCTTCGACGGCCTGAACCCGCAGGGGTGCTTGATCCTGGTGGAAAAGGTCCTCGCCGAGGAGACACTGATCAACCGGCTCTTCATCAAGCACTACTATGAGCTGAAGCGCCGGAACGGCTACTCGGACATCGAAATCGCGCAAAAGCGCGAGGCGCTGGAAAACGTCCTCATCCCCTACCGGCTGCGGGAGAACGAAGCACTCCTGGCCGGCGCTGGTTTCCGGCAAGTGGACATTTTCTTCAAGTGGTACAACTTCTGCGGTCTCCTGGCGACGAAATGAGGGAGGCGGCGCCACCCGTCACCGGGACGGACACGGCCCTTGCCGGTGGGGTACGGACGATCGGTCGCTTCCTTTTCCGTTTCCGCGATTACTTGGTCCCCGGCGCCGTCCTGCTCATGCTGGCCGTCACCCGC
>JBBITY010000168.1:0-2660 GCA_037440565.1 Desulfurellales bacterium | reverse complement strand
GAGTACCCGGGCGGCAGCGAAACGTTGGACCGGTGGATGGATGCCCTGGGCGTGACGGTGGCCCTGGCCGGCCAGACGGTTCGCATTTTGGTGATCGGGTACGCGTACATTCGCCGCGGCGGCATCAACAAGCAGCTCGCAGCACCGACACTCGTCTGTGGGGGGTTCTTCGCCCACAGTCGCAATCCGATGTACTTGGGCAACATCCTGCTGCTCAGTGGGTTGGCCGTGGTCTACAACTCGCCGTGGACGTACTTGATCGGCCTGCCGCTGTTTTTCGGCGCCATTCTCGCAATCGTCCATGTCGAGGAACACTTCCTCGCCGAACGGTTCGGTATCGAGTACGAGGCGTACCGCCGGCGCGTCAACCGGTTCCTGCCGAACCCACGCGGAATCCGCACCACCATGGCCGGCATGCGCTTCGACTGGAAGCGAGTCCTGCGCAAGGAGTACAACACCGCCTTTCTCTGGCTCTCCGCGGCGTACTTTTTCCTGATTTGGGAACGGCTCACTCATTTTGGCTATGCCGCGCGCCGCGGGGAGATCAGCGCGCTCCTGCTCGCGTACGTGCCCCTGCCCGTAGCCTACGCAACCGTCCGCTTTCTCAAAAAACACCGCTGGCTCCGATCGTGAGTAAGCTCATCCGGCTGCCAGGCGACGGCGGCGGCGCACACGGATTCTGAACATCCGCACCCAGCCTTTTGGAGCGCCCTCCCCTATCTCCATTCGCAACGATGCCAGGCCGCTCCTGCCCCGCGCAGGAAACTGGCGCCCGGATCCAGGGCATCTGACTTGCACGCTTTCACCTCTCTGGACTTTGAGTCGACGTAATCACCGTCTGCCAACGCGGGGGATGACATGGCAGGGTCAGAGGCGATTGCATCAGGGGACGAGACCGCAGCGCAGTTCCCGAAGCCAGCCCCGGTACAGGTGCAGTTTCACGTCCTCTCCTTTGAAGGGCCGGATCCGTACGCGCAAGCCGGCGGTATCGCCAGCCGGATCACGGGTCTCACCGAAGCCCTGGTCGCCGACGGGTTCGAGACGCACGTGTGGTTTGTGGGCGACCCTGCCCTCCCCGGGCATGAAAGCCGGGGGCGGCTCACGCTCCATCGCTGGTGCCAGTGGATCAGCCGCTATCATCCCGCCGGCGTTTACGACGGAGAAGAAGGAAAGCGGGCGGATTACGCGAACTCGCTACCGCCCTTTCTGGTGCGCGAGACACTGCTGCCCCACCTGGCGGCACCGGATAGAAAGGCCGTCGTACTCGCAGAGGAGTGGCAAACCGTCGATGCGGTGTTGCACCTGGATTGGCTCCTGCGGGACGCAGGGGTACGCGATCGAGTTACCCTGGTGTGGAACGCCAACAATACGTTTTCGTTCGACCGCATCGACTGGCGCCGGCTCGCCGAGGCAGCGGTGATCACGACGGTGAGCCGTTACATGCGGCACCTCATGCAGCCGCTCGGCATCGATCCGCTGGTGATTCCCAACGGCCTTTCGCCCGAGGCACTGCTCCCACCGGAACGGGCGGCAGTGGTCGAGTTCCGCCACCGGCTGCGGCAGCGCACGGTACTCAGCAAGGTGGCGCGCTGGGATCCGAACAAGCGCTGGCTGCTCGCAATCGAGATTGTCGCCGAATTGAAGCGTCTGGGATGGCGCCCGCTGCTCATCGCCCGCGGGGGGGTCGAGGGGCACGGCGCAGAAGTGCTTCGGACTGCGGCGGCGGCGGGGTTGCGGGTGAGGGAAAGCCATGCCACCGAGGCCGGGGTACGCGGCTTGCTGGAAGCGCTCGACCATTTGGAGGGCGCTGACGTCCTCAGCCTGCGATCGGCCCTGAACGGCGAGAGCCGGCGGGTGCTGTTTCGCGGCTGCTCGGCCGTGCTCGCCAACAGCGGCCATGAGCCCTTTGGCCTGGTCGGCCTGGAGACGATGGCGGCAGGGGGCGTCGCGTGCACCGGTTGCTCAGGCGAGGACTACGCCGTCCCCGGCCAAAATGCGCTCGTCCTGCAGACAGCCAACCCACGCGAATTCGTCACGCTCTTTCAAGAGTTGGAGGCGAACCCGACGCGCATGCGGGCGATGCGCAGGGCCGGGCAGGTAACGGCGCGGCGTTACGCATGGCGCGAGATCGTCGCGCACAACCTGCTACCCCGCTTCCGCCTGCTCGCCTCGCCGCGCAACGGCGCGCAGGCGTAGGATCCTGTCCGCTCCCTTTTCCCTTGAACGCTGCGGGGGCCGATGGGTCACTGCCTCGTTGGCCGGCCGACATCCTCAGCCGCGGGCGGGATTGGTTGAGCGGTGTCGCGCTCGAAACCGGCGCGCGCGGACGCCGACATCTGGCCTGGTTCGGTGCTTGGACTTGGGCGCCCGTGGGTGGATCGAGCTTGAAACAAAGGGCTTCGACCTTGCGAAGGCCGGCGCACGCACCGCCCGCAGACGCCACCGACGGTGTTTGCCGGAGCGAACCCGTACGAGGCCGTCGGTGCCGTCGGGCACAGCGGCGGGCGCGAGAACGGACAATCCTTTCGCACCAACAGCCGCACGTGGTGGCCGGCCTGTGCCGCCGCGACCTATTCCGGCCGAGTGCGGCCTGGAAAGAGGAGGTCGAGGGGAAAACCAGGCCGGATGGTTTTCCCCTCGGCGGGGCGCAGGGGCGCCAG
>JBBITY010000167.1:0-7349 GCA_037440565.1 Desulfurellales bacterium | reverse complement strand
GCGTGCGCGGCGTCGGCCTCACGGCCGGCGCGTCAACGCCGGAGACGCTCGTCCGTGAGGCGATCGCCCGGCTGCAGGCTCTGGGTTTCACCGCCGTGCGCGATCTCACCACCGCCGAAGAGGACGTCACCTTCCCGCTGCCGCGCGAGCTGCGCGCCGCCGCGAAGCCGGCTTCGGTTTGACGATTCGATTCTGGCCGTGCTAGCCGGTTGGAAACAAGCTTTCGGATCGGAAACGGCGGTGACCCGGGCCAGCGCGCAGGACCAACGAGTACGGATCTCGGTGCGCAAAGCGGCTGAGCGCTTTCGCCGCGCCCGAGAAGAAGCTGGGCTCACCTTGCGGGAGCTGGGCGAGAAGGCCGGCCTGGCGCCGAGTACGATCCAGAAGATCGAAAACTCCCGCCTCATCCCGTCGCTGGCGGTGTGCATCCGCCTTGCCGACGCGTTGAGCCGACCGCTCTCCCACTTCGCGGAAGACGGCGGCGGTCCCGTGGACGTCCGCTATGTCGCGCGGGGCGGGGGCCGCGTGACCCACGTCAAGGGCTCGCTCCTCAGCGTCGAGCACGTCGCCGAGCCGCTGGTGAACCCGAAGATGGAGGCCTTCCTGCTCACCGTCGCGCCCGGCGGGCGCAGCGGCCGCGACGAACCGATCATCTTTCGCGGCGAGCAGATCGTGGTCGGCGTGAAGGGGCGGGTGTGCTTCGACATTCGCGGCCAGGAGTACGTCGTACGGGCCGGCGACGTCTTGCACTTCAAGGGCGATATCCCGCACCGCTGGGAGAACCGCAGCGCCGCCGAGGCGCAGTTGTTCGTCGTCTGCGCGTTCACATACGAACGGTGACGGGGGCCGGGCGCCCGGGTTTTTAGGCGCCGGTGAACGTCGCTGATCAGCAGGAAGTGGGTTCGCCAGATGGCGAACCAAAGAGATCTGGAACCACAGATGGAGACCGATAAGGCAGAACAGAATGGACGACCTCACCTGACGAGCCGCCTGATACCGAGGCGCGGCGTGGACCCACTTTGCGGAGCGCGTGCGCCAGCGCGTTTTCGTAAACCCTCTCTAGGAACCCGGCGCCAAGCGCGTTGCTCGCGGTGATGACGCAGCCGATGATCCTTTCCGTGATGTCATCGGTGTTCATCGGGTGTTCATCTGTGGTTCCAGTTGTCTTCACTCCCGCTGGAGGATGTGGATGCAGCACACGCTGCCGCCGCCCATCATATGGCAGAGGCCGGTGCGCGCGTGCTCCACTTGCCGGGCGCCGGCTTCGCCGCGCAACTGCAGGACCGTCTCCCAGATCTGCGCCAATCCCGTCGGACCGCCCGGGTGGCCGCGCGCGATCAATCCGCCGTCAGTCGAGACGGGAATCCGGCCCCCGAGCTCGAAGTCGCCGCGCTCGATCGCCGCTTCGGCTTCGCCTTCGCCACAGAGGCCGAGCAGCTCGTAGTACTCGAGCTCCTCGATGACAAAGGCGTCGTGCACGCCGACGAAGTCGAGATCTTCGGGGCCGACTCCGGCCTGTTCATAGGCGGCACGCGCCGTGTCGCGCGTCATGCGGGCCGGACCCACCACGGGGCCTTGGAAGATGTGCCCGCGCTCGTACCGCTCGCTTTGCAGGGCTGAGGCGATCACGCGGATCACCGGGCGATCGGGCCGCAGCCTTTTCGCCATCTTCGCGCGGCCGACGATCGCCGCAGCCGCGCCGTCGCCGACCGGACACGACATCATCGTCGTCAGCGGCCAGGCGACCATGCGCGCCTGGAGCACCTGCTCCGGGGTCACCGGGCTCTTCGGCTGGCGCTGGCTCATGGGGTTCTTGGCGCCGTTGTTGAAGTTCTTGGCCGCGATACGGGCCAGGTGCTCCGGCTTCGTGCCGCGCTCGTGCATGCGCCGCGTGGCCCACATGGCGAAAAACGCCGCGGGCAGGATCGAGTCTTCCATGTTCTCGGGCGCTGAGCGCGCCTGGGCGGCGTGCTCGATCAGCGCGCTCATCTTGTCGAAACCGAGCACCATGACGACATCGTAATGCCCAGCCGCCACGGCCAAGCAGGCCTCGCGAAAGGCCGCCGAGCCGGTGGCCGAGGCGTTCTCGATGCGCTGAATCGGCAGGCCGGTCAGGCCGAACTCCTTCATGACCCGCACGCCGCTCATCGGCGTGGCGAAAATGTGGCCGGTGTAGGCCGCCTGGATATCGCGAAACGACAGGCCCGCGTCGCGCAGCGCCGCCCTGCCCGCCACCAGCGACATGTCGGCGTTGGAGCGATCCGCCCACACGCCAAAGGGGTGCATGCCCACCCCGAGAACGGCGACATCGTGCATGCTAGCCCTCCTTCGAAAATCCCTCGGAACCCTCACCCTCTCCGGTGATGCGGAAGAGAGGCGTCGTGGCGCGGGCGGGTCGGATCTCCGTTGGTCTTGCGGTGGCCCGCTCACCCATGGTCAGTTCACCGGCCGGAAGCGGACGATTACGATGTCGCGCCCGTCGTCTTCGCGGAGCTTGTCGATCTCCGCCTGCATCGTCTGGCCGATCCGAAAATCCTCTTGCCGGCCCGCCAGCGGCGCCTGGATGCGCGGCCCTTCGGGCAGGTCGATCTGGCCGACGCCGTAACCGTTCACGTGCTCCAGGTTGGTTGAGCCGAAGAGCGGCATCTGGACGAACGTGTAGCTGTACAGCGTGCCGCGTGAAGCCAGCTCCACCGCGCTCACGTCATCCGACATACACTGGCCGCAAACGGTCCGCCGCGGATAGAAATACTCGCCGCACGCGTTGCAGCGCGAGGCCAGAAACTTCGGGGGCTCGCTGGGATCATCGGGTACCGTGTAGAAGCCCGGTTTGATCGGGACGCGTGGCCGTTTTTCCTGACTCATGCCTGCTCCTCCGATGACCCATGTCGCGCCCCCGCACGCATCCGCTCGCGCGCGGCCGCCGGATGTGCCGGCGGCGCGCCCGTGATCTGCGGCAGGCGCTAGAGCGTGCGCGCACCCTAATCAGCGCGGGCACGGCGGTCAATGCACATCGAGGGTCGCACCACCCTGCGCGAGCGCTGCGGTGCGCCACCGCGAGAGCACCTGTTTGACAGCGTTTCTCCTTTGCTCTAGCGTCCTGCCGAGGGCGAAATGTTCGGCATCGGCCTCCCCGAACTTCTGGTCATTTTCGTGATCGCGCTCCTCGTGCTGGGGCCAAAACGCCTCCCGGAAGTCGCCCGCGCGCTGGGCAAGGGACTGGCGGAGTTTCGCCGCGCCACCGCCGACGTCACGGAAGAGCTGCGCAACGCACAGATGATGATCGAAGAGGAAGCTCGGCAGGCGCAGCGCGCGGCGCAGCAGGAGAAGGCCAGTGCGCCGAAGCCGGCAGCCCAGGCACCGCCACCTGCGGTGGAAGGTAAGCCGCCCGGCTCGCCTCAGGGATCCGAGGGGCAGCCCTGAGAGTATGTGAAGAAAGTCGGGAGCAGAGGCTGCAACACCGGCGGACGGGGAGGAGCAATGCGTCCGCCCTCAGGACTCGAGCCGCGTTGCGCCGGCACCGTTCTTGAGGGGTAGAGCAGTGCTCCACCCCATCAAGAATCGACAATCACACGGCCATGGCTGATGTGAAGATGCCGCTCACGGCGCACCTCGAAGAGCTGCGCTGGCGGATCATCCGCGCCCTCATCGCGGTCGCCGTCGCGTTCGTGGCCACGTACAACTTGGCCGATTGGCTCTTCGCCTTCCTCACCAAGCCGCTCCTGGCGAACAACCCCGGGCCGGTCCAGCTCATCGGCACGGGCGTGACCGAAGCCTTCTTCACCAAGCTCAAGGTGTCACTGATCGCCGCCGTGTTCCTCGCCAGCCCGGTCATCTTTTTCCAGGCCTGGAAGTTCGTGGCGCCCGGGCTCTACGACCAGGAAAAGCGCTATGCGCGGCCGTTCGTCTTCTTCGCCACGCTCTTCTTCCTGCTCGGCGCCGCGTTTTGCTACCAGATCGTGTTTCCGGTGGGCTACGCGTTCTTCATCGCCGAGTACCAGAACATCGGCGTGTCGCCGTCCCTTCGCATCAGCGAGTACTTGTCCTTCAGCGCCCGCATGCTGCTCGCCTTCGGCGTGACCTTCGAGCTGCCCGTCGTCACGTTCTTCCTGGCTCGGCTCGGCGTGATCACGCACCGGACGATGCTCTCCTACGCGCGCTACGCGGTGCTGCTGATCTTCATCCTCGCCGCCGTGCTCACGCCCGGCCCCGACGTCGCCTCGCAGCTCCTCATGGCAGGTCCACTGCTGGCGCTCTACATCCTCAGCATCGGCGTCGCCTACGTCTTCGCCAAACCGCGGCCGACGACGAGCGACGTGGAGAGTTGAATCAACACGCCGCTCTCCCAGAGGGAGTACGGGAGCCCAAGGTCTGGCGAAGCAAGGCGATGCCGCAGACGCGAATCAGTACCTTGGCTTCTCTTGCGGCTCGTCCTGCCACAGAACTCGGAGCAGCCAGTCGTCCCGCGCGTCGTCCGGCCTGCCTGCCGCGGCGCAGGCAGGCGGCGGAATCTCTTCGAGCGCGATCTCGCACCGCAGCGACGCGAGGATGCCGCGGGCGACGTCGAGAAAGTCCTCGCTGACCAAGGCGACGATGATGGCCGCGCGTTTGTCGAGGGTGCGGACGATCGCCACACCCTCGTACGACTCGAAGAGGAACTTGACCAGCGCGATGTCCGGGGGCGCCAGGCGCAGGAAGATCGGCTGCAGCCCAGCCCTCACGAGTGCGCTCCCGCAAGGACCATGGCCGACGGGACGCGCCAGCGATCGAGCAGGAAAAAGACGAGCAACTTCTGATATTCGACGACGACGTGCCGGGTGTCCATCCGGTCCTTCCACCACGCGTCCGGCCGGAAATCGTCGTCGCGGGATCCCCGCACGATGATGCGCACGGAACCACCCGCCAAGAGCCGGTAGATCAGCCCGGCCCGATGGGTGTGCAGCTTCGAGGTCACGAGCAGGATGGATCGGTACCCGTGCTGACGTGCGTAGCGGAGTACCTCCTCCGCCTCGCCGTACGTGCTGGAGGCGGATCGTTCCAGGACGCTGATCGCGGCCGACGGGACGCCGAGTTGCTCCGCCACGGATCGGTTCATTTCGAATCCGCGCGGCATCTTGACGCCCAGTGCTCGCAGGCGGCGAAAGGCCGTGCGTTCTCGCTCGCGACAGAGCACGATGCGCGGCGCAAGATGCTCCTGGTAGAGCGCCACCGCTTCGAGGATGCGATCGGGAAACGACCCGGAAAGCACCACGATCACATCAGCCGCTGCCGGCGCGTCCTCCGCGATCAAAAAGCGGCCGGCGCGTTCGAGCACCGGCGCGCGCCATACATACAGGGCGCCGAAGAGCAGCGAGAGGCCCGCACCGACGAGCCACCGCTTGATCATGGTGTGTCGCTCACGTGCGCCTGTTTGAGCGCCGCCTCGATCGCCTCCGCGATCGTTTGCGCCGATTCCTCCGGTGTCACCACGGTCATGTTTCCGATGATGCCGAGCTCGGCCCATCGTCCGGTCGCGAACTCGAACAACTGCGGATCGAAGCCCGCCGCGAACCGGGTGCCGCTCGTGTTGTTGACCTCGACCGACAACACCCGCACGCCACGGCCCGCGAATTCGCGGTCGAGCGCCACACTCGCCGCCTCCAGCGCCGCCTTGCTGGCGCCGTAGAGCGCGAGGTACGGCCAGCCGCTGGCCCCGCTCGATCCGACATTCACCACCACCCCCTGCCCGACCGCCAACATGTCTGGCAGAAACGCCCGCGCCACCTGCAACGCTCCGAACAGGTTGGTCTCCATGATCTCACGCCAGTGCCGCTCATCGGAATCGAGGAACGGCTCGAGATACCCGACGCCCGCGTTGTTGATCACAGCGTCGATGTGCCCGAGGCGCCGCGCCGTCTCGGCCAGCCGCCGGATCGAGGCCGGATCGGTCACGTCGGCCACGACCGGCACAACGGCACCGTCGGCTTCGCCGGCCAAGGCGCTCAGCTCTTCGGCCGAGCGGGCCGCCGCCACGACCCGCATCCCGCGGCCGGCCAGCTGTACTGCAAGGGCGCGGCCGATGCCCCGCGAGGCGCCGGTGACCACCGCCAGGCGTCCGGTCAGCGGATCGGCCACAGCGCACCCCAAAGCACGACCCATCCGCACCGCGCTGGATGGGTGACGCAAACACGCAACGGCATGATGTCGCTGACGGCTAACATTTGTGGGCCTGACGGACAAGCGACTCCGGTCCGCTCTGAGCTTGTGAAAAGATCCCTCGGAAGGAGCGTCGCTCCACCCCTCAAAAATGGTGCCGGCACAACGCCGCTCCACTCTTGAGGGCGGGAGCGCTGCTCCCGCCCCTGAGATTTACGTGACCATTACGTGAGCGAATACATGGTGCCACTCTCGAGTGGGGGCGTTGCTCCACCCCGCGCGATTTTTTCACCGGCGCGGAGTCGAAAATCCTCCAATGTTCAAAGTGGCCGGCAGCGAGAATCCTCGCGTGGAGCGACGATTTTTGGAAGTAGTAGCTTAGAGCCTGTCCCAAAACCCCGGACCGAGGAGTTCGCGTCAGATGGGAGGCGAGAGCGGGAAGCGCAGCGAGGGACGCCGCAGGCATAGCTGGAGGGCTCTGTCGAGGCGGCCCGAGCGAGCACCCCGCTCGCAGCCCCCAGATGGCGCAAAGGCCGGCGGGAGGGGTTTTGGGACAGGCTCTCAGGGGGAGAAGGAGCCGCACATGGACTTCGGATTGAGCCTGCCGATCGTTCAGCAGTTGCCGGGACGAGCGCAGCCGTGGGAGGCTGCGGCCGGCGCAGCGCAGCTCCTGCAGGTGGCGCAGGCCGCCGATCGCCTCGGATTCGCGTGGATCTCGTGCAGCGACCACGTGGCAGTGCCGGCGTCGTACGCGCCGAGCATGGGCGCGACGTGGTACGAGCCGGCCACCACGCTCGCCTACCTGGCGGGCGCAACGACACGCGTGTGCCTCCTCTCACATGTCCTCGTCCTGCCCTATCGCCACCCCCTGATCGTGGCGAAGACATACGCGACGCTCGATCGGCTGTCGGGCGGTCGCGTCATCATCGGCACCGGGAGCGGTCACCTCAAGCCGGAGTTTCGCACGCTCGGCGTCGACTACGGCCAACGCGCTGCGATCAGCGACGAATACCTGCGCGCGCTGTCGGCGGCCCTGAGCCAAGAGGCGTCGACCTTCGAGGGCCGATTCGTGCGCTGGCGCGAGATGCTGGTGTCGCCCCGTCCCGTACAGGTACCTCGCCCACCGATCTGGGTCGGCGGAAACACGCGGGCTGCCGCCCGGCGGGCGGCCCACTATGCGGACGGCTGGATCCCGTGGCAACTGACGCCGGAGG
>JBBITY010000166.1:985-7472 GCA_037440565.1 Desulfurellales bacterium | reverse complement strand
CCGCTCACGCCCATCGCGGCCGCGGCGCGCCGCTTGGGCATCGCGCGGCTGTATCCCGAGCAGGAGCGTGTGATCGCCGACGCAATGGCGGGCCGCGACGTGCTGGTGGTGCTGCCGACCGGCTTCGGCAAATCCGCCTGTTACCAGGTGCCGTCGATGATCCTACCCAAGCCGGTGGTGTTGATCTCGCCGCTCCTGGCCCTGCTTCGCGACCAGCACGAAAAGCTGCTCAAACGCGACATCCCCTGCGTGCGTCTGGACGGCACGGTGCGCGGCAAGGCGCGCCGCGAGGCGCTCGACCGCGTGCGCGCCGGCGGATCCCTGCTGGTCATGACGACGCCCGAAACCCTCGGCTCGCCGGAGGGCATCGAGGTCCTGCGCCAGTCGGGCGTCAGTCTCGCCGCCGTCGACGAGGCGCACTGCATTTCCGAATGGGGTCACGACTTCCGCCCCGCGTACCTGCAGATCGGCGAGCGCCTGCACGACCTCGGCGCGCCGCCGATCATGGCGCTGACGGCGACGGCGACCCCCAACGTGCGCGAGGACGTCATCCGGTTCCTCGGCCTGCGCGACCCCGACATCGTCTCCAGCTCGCCGCACCGCGCCAACCTGGCGTTCGAGGTCTTGCAGAGCCGCGGCGACGCGCGCTTGCGCGCCCTGCTCCGTTTCGCCCGGCGCTTGCGCCGGCCGGGTATCATCTACTGTGCCACGACGCGCGAGGTCGACAACGTCTACACGGCGCTGCAGATGCTGCGCATTCCGGCGCACCGCTACCACGGCAAGATGGCAGCCGGTGATCGCACCCACGAACAGGAGATGTACATGAAGCCGGGGCGGCGCACGGTGATGGTAGCTACCAGCGCCTTTGGGCTCGGCATCGACAAGCCCGACATCCGTTACATCGTGCACTACCAGTCACCCGCTTCGCTGGAGCAGTACGTTCAAGAGGCCGGCCGCGCGGGCCGCGACGGGCAGAAAGCCAATTGTATCCTGCTCTATGACGAGAGCGACCGCGGCATTCATGAAGCGTTGCTGCAGAAGAGCCGCGTGCGGCCCGACCAGTTGTACAAACTGGGCAAGGCGCTGGCGGCGTGGGCCGCCGAGGGGCGAGAGCCCAGCCTGGAAGCGCTCGCCCTCTCGGCCGGACAAGGACCGCGCGTGACCGCAGCGCTGCTGGCGGTGCTGGAGGAGGCCGCCCTGGTGTCACTCGGCGAAGACGGATCCATTGCCGTGCGCGTGCCCGCCGACCAGGTGGAAGCACAGTCGCGGAGCCTCGCCGGACAGTTCCAGACCTTGCGCACGCAGGACGGGCGCCGCTTGGACTCCATCGCCGAGTACGTCATGAACACCGACTGCCGCGCGGTCTTCCTGCGCCGCTACTTCGGCGAGGAAGACGGAACGCCGTGCGGCCTGTGCGACATCTGCCGCGGCCGTCCAGAGCGTCCGGCGAGCTTCTGGGAACCGATCGTCCAACCGGAGCGCAAGAAGAAGAAACGGCGCCGCAACAACCGCCGCCGCCGCAAGCGTTCGGCCGAGAGCGCCGAGATCCTCTCCGCCCCCCTGACCACGCCGGAGCAACCCGGCGAAGCGCTGCTGCCGCTCGACGACATTCCCTTTCCTGCGGAAGAGTGACGCCCACCCGCGCCGTGGGCACGGCAAGCACAGTGCTTCGTAGCTTCAGTACCCTAGCGGATGCCTTGCACTTTGGCTGCCATTTGCGCTAGCTTTGCGAGCCCATGGCACTCCGGATCCGAAGAAAATGGTTGCCGCAGAGGCGCCAAGCACGCAGAGACGACGATGCTAGAGCGTTTCCCCGGGGGACGACTGTCAAGGCCATTCTGATGAGGTTTGAATCCAGCAGAGCGACTCAGACACAACTTCGTCCGCTCTGCGGCTCTGCGGCTCCGCGGTGAAGTCTTCTGTTTGGTTCGAGGCTGAATGCACCACGAGACCACGGCGCCGGCGGAGGCGGCAGGCACACGCCTCGTGCTCGTCGTCGACGACGAGCCCGCCAACCAGCGCGCCCTCCGGCGAGCCCTCCGCGACGAATGCGAAGTGGAGACCGCGGGTTCCGGCGCCGAGGCGCTGGCGATCATGGCGCGCCGCGCGGTCGCGCTGGTCATCGCGGACCAGCGCCTGCCGGGCATGAGCGGCACGGAGTTCCTGGCGCACACGGTGCGCGAGTTCCCGAGCGTCATTCGCGTCGTGCTGACGGGCTACACCGACGTCGAAACGCTCCTCGACGCCATCAATGCCGGTCACGTCTACCATTTCCTCACCAAGCCATGGGAGACGCGCGAGCTGCGCCAAGTCGTGCGCCGCGGCCTGGAGCGACACGCCGCCGAAGCGGAACGGGTCCGGCTCCTGGGGGAGCTGGAGCGCGCCTGCGCGCGTGCGCGGCGCGAGGCCGAGCAGAAAGATCGCCTGCTGACCATGAGTGCGCACGAGCTCGGCACGCCGGTGCACATCGCACTGAATGCCATCGGGCTGCTGCAGGACGCCGAAGTTCCGGGGGCGGCGCGCGAGTGGCTGCAAACGGCGGAGCGGGCGCTCCACTGGCTGGCACGCGGCGTGACCCAGCTCCACACCGCCGCTGCCGTTCAGCAACGGCCCCTGCGCGTCCGGCCCGAGCCGATCGATCTCGGCCGGCTGTTCGCAGACGTGGCGGACGCGCTGCGCGGGGTGCTGCAGTCGCGGCGGCTGCAGTTCACCACCACGCTCGACCAAACCGCGAAAGGCCTTCGGGCTGATCCGCGCTGGCTCCGCCAAGCGGTGTGGGATCTGTTGACGAACGCGGTGCGCTGTACCCCCGACGGCGGCTGGATTCGGCTCGCCGCGCACGGCGGGGGCCCGGAGGTCGTCGTCGAGGTGTCGGACAGCGGGATCGGCATCGCCCCCGAGTGTCTGGGCGAGATCTTCGAGCCCTTCTCGGCAACAACCGGCGATCCGCTGCTCCACGGCTCGGGACGCTTTCAGTTCGGCGCGCGGGGACTCGGCCTCGGCCTCGCCGTCGTGAAGCGCATCGCCGATGCCCACGGCGGGCGCGTCACCGTCCGCAGCGCGCCGC
This sequence comes from Desulfurellales bacterium, assembly GCA_037440565.1. GTDB lineage: Bacteria > Desulfobacterota > Binatia > HRBIN30 > CADEER01 > JBBITY01. The sequence goes on along the minus strand of JBBITY010000166.1, from coordinate 4,405 downwards.
ATGGCGGCAGTTGCTTTGCCCTCCACTTGCCGAGGTCGGCGTGACGTCCATATGCATCAACTCAGAGCTTGCCAGGCGGGGACGGGCTGTCACGCCGGCGGAAGCGCGGGAGCAGTGCTCCCGCCCTCAAGGCTGGAGCCGTTGCGCCGGCACCATTCTTGAGGGGTGGAGCATCGCTCCACCCCGAGGAATTTTTTCACCGCAACACCGCCCGCAGCGCACCACCTTAGAAGGGATGGCATTTGCCAGCCCAGGGCAACGCCCTGAGCCTTCGGGACTCCGTTGACGAGTAGCCCCGAACGTCATTCATGGCCGTTCCGCGCTGCCCTCCACGGGTTTCGGTGGCTCGAGCGCGTGTCGGCCGCTATACAATGCGGCTGGTATGGCCGCGCCCGGGTCTCCATCGGCACCCCGCCCGACGCCGCTGCGCTGCGATCATTGCGGGCGGCCAGTGCGCGAGACGGAACACACGCGCTCCGCGTACCGCGTCGACTACTACTCCCTGCACACGGGAGAGGTTGAGTTATGCTTTCTCGCGGCGGATGATGCCGAGCGGAGGGTGAGCTTCCAGCGACTGGTCACGCCCGCCGAAGTCATCACATGCGCCGACTGTTACCGGGACGCGTCAGTGCAAGAGGAGCGCGAGCGGCGTTTCCGGCCGGAGCGCGGAGCAGAAGAGGTGTCGCGTGAGTGACGGGCTTGAGCTGGAGCAGTTTCCCTGCGTCTACACGTTCAAGATCTTCGGCCGTCACGACGCGGCGTTCGTCGATCGGGTCCGCCAAATCGTCGGTGCGACCCTGGGCGCCGTGCCGCTGGACAGTATGAAAGTGCGCGAGAGCGCGCGCGGCCGGTACCTCAGTGTCACGATCGTCATCTGGGTCCACAACCGGGCGCAACTCGAACAGGTGTACGCTGACCTGCGGGCGGACGAGCAGGTGCTCCTCTACATCTGATGCGGATCAAGCGCTCAACGCTGGCTGGGACGTGGTACCCGGGTGAAGCGGGACGGCTGCGCCGCACGGTGGACGCGCTGCTGGCCGAGGCGCCCGCGGCCCCCATCGATGCCGTGCTCGGCCTGATCGTGCCCCACGCGGGGTACGAGTACTCCGGGGCGGTGGCCGCGGCGGCCTATCGGGTCTTGCGGGATGCGCCGCGCCAGCGCGTGGTACTGCTGGCACCGAGTCACCGCGGCGCTTTTCGCGGCGTGGCGCGGCTGGACGCCGATGCCTTTGAGACTCCACTCGGCCTGGTGCACATCGACCCGGCCGCGCTGCCGGCCACGGACCTCGTCCGCTTCGATCCCAGCCCCTTTGCCGGTGAGCACTCGCTCGAGATCCAGCTCCCCTTCCTGCAGCGCGCTCTGCCGGAGGCGGTCGTCGTCCCGTTCCTCCTCGGCAACCTGCAATCGGCTGATTACGCCGAGGTGGCCGCCCTGCTTGCCCGCCTCGCCGACGACCGGACGGTGTTCGTGGTCAGTTCGGACTTCACCCACTACGGCTGGCGCTTCGGCTACGAGCCGTTTCCGGCCGAAGGGGCCGAGCAGGTGCGGGAACGTCTGCGGGCGCTCGACATGGGCGCCATCGCGCCGGTGTTGGAGGGCGATGCATCGGAGTTTCAGCGCTACCTGGCAGAGACCGGTGACACCGTGTGCGGCCACGTGCCCATCGGCGCGTTCTTGAGCTGGGTGTCGCGACGCTACCGCGGAGTTCTGCTGGCCTATCGGACCTCGCTCGACGTCACCGGCGATTACGAGCACTGCGTGAGTTATGCCGCCATCGCCTTCCCAGCGCCCAGGGCGTCGTGACTGGTCTCCAGCCGCTGGCAACCGGTCACTGAACGTGACACAGAAGCGGCCAGCCAGTATGGCCATCCGCATCGACACGCCGCACGGCAAGGACGGACTGGGCGAGTTCGTCCTCTTCTCCGACCGCGTCCACGCGCAGCGCGCGGCACGCTGGCCGGCGTTTGCCTCGTTCGAACTCGCGGTGCTCGGAGGGGAAAGCCCATATGGACCCGGGCGACACATTCAGCCGCTGGTGGCGCGCGTCGGCGGCGACATCGCCGCGCGCTGCCTGGCGGTGCTCGACGAGCGATACTGCCGGCACTGGTCCGAGCGGCTCGGTCACGTCGTCATGTTCGAAGCTTTGCCCGAGCCGCGTGAGGCGACGCACCGGCTGCTCGACGCCGCCTGCGAGTGGCTTGCCCGGCACGGGGCCGACGCGGCGCGCGCCGGCTACGGCGTCCTCGACCTGCCCTTCGCCATCGACGACTACGAATCGCTGCCCCCGGCGATCCTGCGGCAGAATCCCGCCTACTACCACATCCTCCTCAAGGAAGCGGGGTTCGAGACGGAAAAAGGCTGGACCGATTATCGGATCGCGGTGGAGCCGACGCTGGTCGAGGGCTGGCGCCGTGCGCTCGACGCGGCGTACCGTGCCGGGTTCGACATCGTTCCGCTGGGCGACAAACGCCGCACGGCCCGCGCCGCCGATCTCGCCGCGGTATGGAACGAGGCTTTCGCGCGACATTGGGGCTTCACTCCGACCACAGCGGACGAATTTCTCTTCCTCATCGACGCGCTCAAGACCACCGGAGTGCTCGACGCGTCGGTGATTGCGTACCGCGATGGGGAGCCGGTCGGCGCCGTGTGGGTGGTGCCAGAGAACAGCGCCGGTGCCCGGCTCCTGCCGGGACGACGGCTCGCGGATTCGGAGCGGCTCAACGTCCTGGCCATCGGCGTGCGCGCGCCCGCGCGCGGCACCGGTTTGAATCTGGCCATGGCGGGTTACGCATACCTGGAGCTCGTTCGGCGCGGGGCGACCCATCTGAGCTACACCCTTGTGCTCGACGACAACTGGCCGTCGCGCCGCACGGCAGAGAGGCTCGGCGCGCACATCCGCGCCAACTACATCACTTACCGGCGCAATTTCCGGCGTTGACCCGGATTATTCATGAGGTCTTCGTCGCACCAGCACGGCCTTTTTCAACGGGCGGCCGCTGAACCCGTGCGTGCTGAAAGGGTTGCAACCCTCTCAAAGCCGGCGCGCGGCGGGACGGGTTGTAAGGGAAGAGCCTACGGTTGCGGTTTCTCCCCGGCCGGCGCCGCACCACCGCCGGTCGGCGACGGCGGCGTCTGCTTCGCGAAACCGGCTGGAATCGCAAAGAGGCTGTCGGGAACGGGCGCGCGCGTGATGTCGATCATCTCCTCGATCTGGTAATCATCCGCGGTCAGTGTTTGCACGAGCAGCGGCAGGCCGTACGCGGCCAGCGTCTCACTCACGCTCTGTGCGCCTTTCGACGCCGCGCCGCGCTGGCTTTCCGAGACGGCTTTGAAGACCGCCAGCAACTCCGGCTGCTCGCGCGTCACCCAACCGACGCTTTGGGCGCGCGCCGAGCGCACCGCGTAACCGGTCGCCACCA
>JBBITY010000166.1:0-958 GCA_037440565.1 Desulfurellales bacterium | reverse complement strand
GCGCGTCTGGTTGAGCGGCTGCGCCGCAGGGCGCTCGGTACCGGTGAGCCGCTCCATCACCGCTTCCATCTGCCGCCGCTGCTCCGGCGGCAGCGAACGCAGCTCGCCCTGGATCGCCTGCTGCATGCCCTCGAGCTGGGCGCTCAAGGCCTCCCGGTCGGCCTTGGTCCATTCGATGTACCGCTTCTCGCTGGGGATGACGAAATCGGATCGGCCGCTCGCGGCGTCGATGATCATGTAGCCTTCCCCACCTCCCCCCCGGCCTTGGTCCACACGCACCTTGCTCCCTTTGATGTGCACCACGGCGCTCCTCTCCTCCACACCCCTGTGCTGTTGCTGGCGCAACTGGGCAATGCGCTCGAGCGGGATCGCGAACACCTGTTCCGGCTGCCCGATCTCAGCGCCGCCGAGCAGCTCCCTGACCACCGCTTTCGGCACTGAGACGTGCCGCTGTGTAACGGTGCCCTCGAACGTATGGGCGAGCGCCGCCTGCCCAAGAATGATCGCCCCGAGCGGTACCGCGAACGCGTGAAACTGCATCCGATCCGACATTAGCTCCCTTCCTCCACATCGTACAATGATGCGGGGCTGGCGCCCCTGCGCCTTGCCGAGGGGAAAACCATCCGGGCCTGGTTTTCCCCTCGGCCTCCCCTTTCCAGGCCGCACTCGGCCGGAATAGGTTCCGGCGGCACAGGGCGGCCACAACGCGCGGCTGTTGGTGCGGAAGGATCGTCCGCGCCCGCGCGCGACAACCTGCCCGACGGGACCGACGGCCTCGTACGGGTTCATTTCTGCAAACACCGTCGCTGGCGTCTGCGCGACGGCGCGTGCGCTGGCCTTCGCAAGGTTGCGGCCCTCCATCTTGATGTTTTCGACCCACTGCCGCTCCTCTCGAACCACCGCACCAGGCCAGATGTCGGCGTCCGCGCGCGCCGGTTTCGAGCGCGACACCGCCCAA
>JBBITY010000165.1:0-7489 GCA_037440565.1 Desulfurellales bacterium | reverse complement strand
CGAACGGGCCCTCGCTCCACGGGCGATCGATCATGTACACGCCCGCTGGGATCCCGTAGGTCTCATACATGAGCAGATCTTCGGCGACCTGCGGATTGATAGGCACCCCATCGACCACGACCGGTTCGCCCACGGCGTGCTCGTCACGATAGCGCCAGTGGCGAAACACCCACTCGGGCGGCAAGAACGGCCGCCCGGTCACTGCCGTGTATTCGTCGAGAATAGTGCCGTGGTCGCGACCGGCGAAGAGGTCGTAGCGAAAGGTGTGGCTCTCCGCCGTCGTGCCGGTCTCGAAGCGGAACTGCAGCATCTCTGGATCGGTCCTGCCGATGTCGTACTGGCCAATCGTCGTGCCCGCAATGTAGAGGCCATATCCGGCAGAGCTGTGATAGAAGGGTGCGTACACTCCAAACGTCGCGCGCACGAGCATCTCGATCGATTCGCCGCGGCGGTTGAGTGAACCGACCTCGCGCGGAATCAGCTCATCGATCGGCGGGAATCCGGGGAAATCTGCGATCGGCGCAGAGTCGGTGAGCCGCTCGGTCAGACCGTAAATCAGCTCGTCCGGCTGCAAGCGGTAGCCGTCGGTGAAGTGGGTGACCCCGGGCGGGTCAGGTGGGACGAAGACCAGTTCGAGTGTCCGATCAGTGCGCCAGGTCAGGTCGATGTCTCCCATTCCATCGCTGGTCTCCACTGTCAGATGCAGCGTACGGCCCTCGAGCTCGGAGGTCTTCACCTGCCCCACGCGGTGCTCGGCATTGCCAGCGGTGAACTGAAGCCCCCCGTCGGCCTGCTCGGCAAGCAGCACGCCCGCCGCGTCGGTCAAAGTGACGTGAAACGCCCAAAGGCGGATACGTGCTGCTGCTGCTCGCGTCGCGAAGCGCAGCGTATCGCCCTCGCGCACGAGTGTCACACCGGTAGGAGTCGAAGTCGTGGTGGGTGTGTGCGTCAGGGTGCAGGATGGAGTCGGCGACGCGCTCGGCGTCTCGATCGGCGTCGCCGTTGCGGAAGCGGGAGTTCGAGTCAGCGTGGGCGCCGGCAACGTACTGCCACCGCCGCCACATGCGGCGATCAGGGGTGCGAACGCGCCGAAAAGCAAGAACCTGCAGCTTCGAAGATTCCTCGGCGCCCTCACCCTCTCCCGGAGGGAATGCAGGAGAGGGACCTTCGGGCGCAGACGCTCCCTTTTCACGTGCCTTGAGTGGCCCCTTGGGCCATGGCGGCTGTGCAGCACGGTTGCGTTCATGGTTAGTCAATCGAGTGTACGCCAGCTCGGTGCGCCTCGGCCAGCCGGGAGATGGCTTGCACCGAAGATAGTCGGTCCCCGCAGCGGACCCTACTGCGTTGGTCCACCGGTTCAGTGCCCACCCAATTCGGCACGCTCCAGCTCCTCGAGGAAGTTTTTTACGCGCTCGCGGCTCGCCGGGCTGACGCTGAGCTCTACGGCGCGCCGCAGGTGTTGGATCGCGCGCGGCCGGTCTCCCCGAATCGCGTATGTCTGGCCGAGCGCCGCTTGGATGTCCCCATCGTGCGGGCTCAGGCTCTGAGCGCGGAGGAAGAACCCCATCGCGTTTTCCGCGGCGGCGGGCGTTGCGCCTTGTCCCTGTAGAATCGCCAGTCCGAGATTGAACAACATGTCCGGCGCGTTGGGATTCATGTCCAGCGCCTGGCGATAATTCCGCTCGGCGGTGGCGAAGTCCTGCGCCTGCATCGCCAGCGTGCCGAGGTTGCTGTAGATGGCTTGAAGCCCGACGGGACTGTTTCGGCGCCCCAGTGCGCGCTCGAAGTACTGTCGCGCTTCGTCGACGCGTCCGCGTTGCTGATACGCGGTCGCCAGGCTGCGCAGTGGCATGCCCGAGACCAGGCTCTTGCGCGCGGTGTCCTCCCAAAGGCTCACGTCGTCGCGCCACACGCGGTTGCGCCGCACGGTGCCCGCGGCAGCGAGTGTGAGCACAATGACAAGGCCAGCGGCGACGAACGCTCTGGTTCGCCGATCCCTGCGCCACGCCGGCGAAAGGCCGTAGCCGACCAGGAGGCAGAACCCCACCGATGGCAGGTAGAGATAGCGCTCAGCCATCGGGGCCTCCGGAATCTTCCAGACGATCGGCAGGGAGGGCAGCAGGGTCAGCCCGATCCACATCACGAGAGTCGCTGGCACGCGTTTCCGGCGGCGCCACCACGCGATGGCAATTGCGCTCACAAAAACCAGCGTCACGGCCGACACAATCACCCATGGGCCACTCGGCACGTGGTCGATGTACGCACTCAGTCCTACCGGCCACACCAATTTCGCGAGATAGCCGCCGGCCGCACCGATGACGCCGCCGAGGGCACCTCCCTCCAGGGCTTCGCCGGGCGCGGATCCGATGAACTCTCCGATCGCGGCCCGGCGCAGCGCCACGTAGATTGCCCCCGCCGTCAACACGCCGCCGTAACGCCGCAGCCAGCCGGTCACGGGGAGATCCATCAACCGGCCGCTGACAGTGTCCTGGATCACCAGCAGTGGAAACACGGCAACGCTAATCTCCTTCGCACCAAGCGCCAAAACCGTACACGCTCCTGTCAGCAGCGAACGCCTCAGTGAACCCGGTCCTCCGCTGTGTACAACCAGCGCCGCCAGCAGGAAGCAGGTGGCGAGCACATCCGAACGGCCGGCGGCCCAGGCCACGGATTCGGTGTGGACGGGATGAACGGCGAACAGGGCCGCTCCGGCGGCCGCCGTAGCAATGCCACACCGATCGCGGCCGAAGAGCGTGATGCCGAAGAGATAGACCAACGCCGCTGTGGCAGCGTGGAAGAGCACCACCGAGAAGTGGAACATGAACGGCGACCCACCGCCGATGAGGCGGTCGAGGAGGTAGGACGCCACAGTGAGCGGCCGGTAGTAGTCGGGGCTGAACTGCGGAATTCCGCGCGGCGGTAACAGCACATCGCCGAACGAGCGAAAGACGACGAGCTGGCGCGTCAGGATGATCGGGTCATCCCACACGAAGCCGTTGGCGAGGCTGTTCGCGTAGACGAGAAGCGCGAGGATCCCGATTGCAGCCAGTAGCGCGAAAGAGGCGGCCTTCGGCGACATTCCATCCCCCTCACCTTGACCCTCTCCCGTTCGCGAGAGAAGAGCTTAGACTGGTCGGCCTGAGTTCGTCGAAGACCGTGCTCCCCGTTGTCAACGGCTGCTGGGCCTCAGCGCTCCGGCAGCTTGGCCTTGCCCAAATTGGCGACGATCACTTCGATCAGACCGTCCGGGTGCAAGTACTGCTGGGCGACGCGTTGGACGTCTTCCTTCGTCACGGCGTTCACTCGGCGTATGTACTGGTCGGCATAGTCCAACCCGAGTCCGTAGAACGACACCTGGGTGATGAAGTCCGCGATCTTCGCATTGCTGTCCAGGCGCAACGGAAAACTGCCGGTGAGATAGCGCTTCGCATCGCTCAGCTCCTCGTCGCTGACCGGTTCCGTCCGGATGCGCTCGATCTCGGCTCGCGCGCGACCGATCGCGTCGGCGACGGACTCGTTCTTCGTCTGCATGACGACCTGAAAGCTCCCCGGCGCCTTGTGGGCCGCGAAAAAGCTGGCCACCGAGTAGGCAAGCCCGGCCCGCGTGCGAATATTGTCCATCAGGCGGGATGAGAATCCGCCGCCGCCCAGAATGTAATTCATCACCGCGATCGCCTCGAAGTCGGGGTTGTCACGGGCGATCCCGCGATGGCCGAGGATGATGCTCGCCTGCGTCACCGGCCGGTCGACCCGTTCGGTGCGCGGGGTGGGCGTGGCGGGAGTGGGATACGCGAACGGTCGACTCGCCGATCCATTCCACGCGGCGAGGTGACGCTCCAGCCGCGCCTGCGCGTCCTGAGCTGAAACATCACCGACGACGACCACAAGCGCCCCGTTCGGGCGATAGAAGCTCCTGTAGAATGCTTCGATGTCCGCGCCGGTGATCCGGGGCACGGATTCCTCATCGCCCTCCACCTCGTGGCCGTACGGCTCAGCGCCAAACAGCGCCCGGCGGAAGGCCCGCGACGCCAGCTCGGTCGGGTCGTCGCGCCCGGCGCGAATGGCAGCAAGAACGGCCTCTCGCCGCCGCGTCAGCTCCTCCCCGCGGAACGCCGGTCGGAGCAAGACATCGGCCAGCAGATCGAGCCCGGCATCGAGGTCCTTGCGCAGTACGTGCAGCCTCACCTGCGCGTAGTCTAGGCCCGTCTCGGCTTGCAGCGATCCGCCAATGAAGTCGATCGCCTCCTTGATCGCCGCAGCGCTGCGGGTCGCCGTTCCTTCAGTCAACAGGTCCGCCGTCAGATTAGCGAGCCCGCCGCGTCCCGGCGGATCGCGGCGCGCCCCGGCATCGATCAGCACGTGGACCCGCACCATGGGGAGGTTGTGCTGCTCCGAAACCAGCAGCGTTGCGCCATTGCTCAGGGTCGTCTGTACCACCTGGGGCCCCAGTGCCACTGCCACGGCCGCACGGCACAGGACCAGTCCACAGACCATCGACCGAAGTGCGCGCATCAGTGGATCGGCCCCTTGGGCACTTGGTCCACGAGGCGGCGGCCCGAGGGCGACGGCAGCGGCACCAGGATCGCAACCGTCCGGTTGTCGCGGTCGAGATAAAACCGCGCCACCCGTGTGATGTCGTCGGCCGTCACGGCCCGCACCGCGGGCAGATACTCATCGATGCGGCGCCAGTCACCGGCCATCTCGTACTGGCCGAGCAGCAGTCCTTGATAGAAGAGCGAATCCTGGGCAAAGACGAAGCTCGCTTCGATGCCATTTCTCGCCTTCTGCAACTCACGCGGGCGCGGCGGCGCGCTTTTGATCTTTTCGATCTCGGCGAGCAATGCCGCTTCCACGGCGGCCGTCGACTGTCCCGGCAGGGGCTGTGCGGACACAACGAACAGCCCCGGATCGACGGACGTGTAATCGAAGCTCGCACCGACTTCGCGTGCCAGACGGCGGCGGTAGACGATCTCGTGGTGCAGCCGCGCGCTCTCCCCGCCAGCGAGCACTTCCGCAAGCACCTCGAGCGCGGCCGCATCGGCGCTCTGGAGATTCGGCACGTGATAGGCGATCGCAACATACGGCAGCTCGGCCTCGCGCCGCAGCTCCACACGCCGTTCGCCGCGCTGCACGGGTTCGACGCTGCGCACCGCCGGCGGCGTGCCCCCGGATGGGATTGGCCCGAACGCCCGTTCGATGTCGGAAACGAGTTGATGTGAATCGAAATCCCCCACGGCCACCACGACGGCGTTGTTCGGCTGGTAATAGGAGCGGTAGTGGCGCAGCAGGTCCTCGGTAGTCGACTGTGCGATGTCGCCCATCCAACCGATGATCGGATGTCGATAGGGGTGGGCGACGTACGCCGCCGCGTTGAGTTGCTCGAAAAGCTCTCCCACCGGATTATTTTCGGTGCGCAACCGCCGCTCTTCCTGCACCACGTTGCGCTCAGGCACATACAGCTCGTCCGTCACCACGAGATTCGCCAGCCGATCGGCTTCGAGGTCGACGACGACGCCGACGCGATCACTGGCAATGGTGGCGAAATAGGTCGTGTAATCCTGCGACGTGAAAGCGTTTGTCTGCCCGCCGTTTCGCTGGATGATGCGACTGTACTCCTCCGGCCCGACCGTCTTCGTGCCGCGGAACATCATGTGTTCGAGTAGGTGGGAGAGGCCGGTATGGCCCAGGGACTCATTGCGCGAACCGACCCGGTACCAGATCTGGAAGACCGTCACAGGCGCTTTGTGATCTTCCAGCATGATGAGCTTCAGGCCGTTCGGCAGCACGGTCTCGCGCACCCGCTCGACAAAGGGAGCCGCCGCGGCGAGCGGGGCCAAGAGCGCGCTCAGCAGCGCACCCGTCACGAGGGGGGAGAGCAGTCGCATTGGGGTCCGGACCGTCGGTGTTCGTGAGTAACAGCGGGGTCGACACGAGGCAAGCGCGGGTGAGAGAAGGCCCTGTGCGATTGACGGTTTTTGACGGATTTTGGTAGCAATTAACGTTTTCGTATGCGATCGTAGCCCTGTTCGTGCGCGCGCCGATGAAACGACTGATTGCAGCCCTCGCTGCTCTCGCCGCATTGTGCGTTCCTGCCGATTCGGTGGCGGAGCTGTTGTTCGAAGCGTTGCCGCCCCTTACCGTCAGTAAGGCGCCCGAGTTCTTTGCAGTTGGCAACTTCAATGGGGACGCTGCCGATGATCTCGTCGTGGTGAGCCCGCGGGACAAAGACGTCGCCGTTCTCCTTGGCGGGACGGGCGGCGGTTTCGCCGTGGGCACCGTCCAGCACGTCGGCCGCCAACTCAACTATGTTGCGGTGGCGGACCTGAACCAAGATGGCTTGGACGATATCGCCGTCACCGACAGGGGCGAAAACGGCGTGTGGATTCTTTTCGGCAACGGCAATGGCACCCTCGACCCGCCTTTTTTTGTCCCGGTCGGCCGCGAGCCTTTGGGAATCGCGGTGGGCGACTTCGACTTCGCAAACGGGAATGACATGGTGGTGGTGGATCGCGGCGACGGCCGGCTCCACGTATTGCTCAACAACGGCGGCGGAAGCGGCACCTTCACGGACGTGGGCCAGTGGCCGGCCGGATCGGACCCGGGAGACGTGGCGCTGGGAAGCCTCAACGGGGACCTCTTCCCCGACCTCGTCATCTTGAGTGAGCAGGGAACCGCTGCCCGGGACGCCAGCATCTTGCTGGGAGGCCAGGTTGGCATCACTCCTACGTTTGCAGCGGCCGGTAGCTTCCTGACCGGAGACGAGGCGAGAACACTCACCCTCGCGGATTTCGACGGTGATGGCATCCTCGACATCGGCACGCCGAATCGCGGCTCTCGGCGCGGGAACGCGGATGTCAGTTTTCTCAAAGGCCGGGGCGACGGCTTTTTCAGCCTCGGAAGGGCCTTCGGGGTGTGTCCTCAAGACCCCACCCCCACTCCAACTCCCACTGCCGGGCCACAGAACACCCCTGTGCCGCCGCCGCCGCCTTGTTTCGCCGAGTCCCTGGCCGCCGAAGACTTTGATAACGATGGCATCCTCGATCTGGCAGTCGGCCTTCGGAGGGGCAACCGGGCAACCTTCAGAGACACGGTGCGCTTCCTCCGGGGAACTGGTGGCGGAACTTATGTTGCGCGCCAGAACCTCGACCTCGCTGCGAACGTTCTGAACCCTGAGGCCATTGCGGTCGGAGACTTCACCGGCGACGGGAAGCTCGACGTGGCGATCGGAACGTCGGACAACAGCGCGGTGCAGCTCCTGCGGAACCTGCCCGGAATCTCGATCGACGTCGGGTCGGCTTTCGGCCAGTGGGACGAAACGGTTCCATTTGACGTGACCCTGCACACGGATTACCCGAGTGTCGTCTCGACCGAAAACGCAATCGCGTTCGACCCAGATACACCGATCATGTCCTGCGCGGTCAATCCCCTGATCACCAAGGGCGCCAGCTTTTCCTTCCTCCCGCCGGGCTGTATCGTCGGGGTCGACTGC
>JBBITY010000164.1:0-7495 GCA_037440565.1 Desulfurellales bacterium | reverse complement strand
TGAGCATGAGCGGCAGATACGCGGCGCGGTTCATCTCCGTGGCGTGGAACCAGTGGTTGATGCCCTCGCCCTGATGGATCGCCACCGGCTTCATGGCGCCGATGTCCGCCGCGAGCTGCTCGACCAGCTCCCGTGGGGCGTGCGTGATCTCGCACACCGTGTCGAGGTCGTAGTCGGCGAGATGGGTCTGGTAAAGCGTCCACAGGGTCGCGACCTCGACGGTCTTCCCGTCGGCCAGCGTGATGGTGAAACTGCCTTCGAGAACGGGATCGATGCCGCGTTGGGCCATCGTCGAACCGACCTCGTCGCGGGTGATGGCGCGCGGCTGGTTCGCCTTCGCATCCCAGACGACGTAGTCGCCGAGCTTGGCGTGCTGTTCGGCGGTGAAGCCCTGGATCTTCATGGACGGCCCGTCGGGCGCCAGGCTCGACTGATAATTGGCAAACACCTCGTGCGCGCGCAGGCGGCGCAGGTTGTCCTTGCGGACCAGGAGCGGGAAATCGGTGAAGCGCTTGACGAATGCCTCATCATACCACCCCTTCTCCATCATCAGCTTGGTGATGCCGAGCCAGAGGGCGGCATCGGTCTGGGGGCGGATCGGAATCCAGTAGTCCGCCTTGGTCGACGGCGGGCCGTATTCCGGCGCGATGACGGCGATTTTGGCGCCGCGCTCCATGCACTCGATGAACCAGTGCGAATCGGTGAGCTTGTTCTCGACCAGGTTCTTCCCGTCCATGATGATCAGCTTCGAGAAGCGCAGGTCGTTGAAGTCGCAGTCCGACGTCTGGAGCCCGTGCACCCAGGGATGGCCGGGGGCCTGGTCGCCGTGCCAGGTGTAGTTCGACCAGTTACGGCCGGCCAGTGCCTGCTCGCGATCGACGCCGCGGATCCGGGCGTCGAGCAGCGCCAGCGAGTTGTTGAGCCGATACATGCCGTACTTGCCGATCACGCCGAGCAGGCCCATGCCGCCGCGCATCTTGACGGTGCGCGTGCCGGCGCCCTGCATCGCCTTGACCATCTCCGGCTGGTACCCCTGGGCGAGCAGCCGCTTGGCCCCCGCCTCGCCGCTGTATCGCGCAGCGATGGCGATCAGCGCGCGCCCGATCACGTCGAAGGCGTCTTCCCAGGCGATCTGGATGAACTCGTCCTGGCCGCGGGCGTCGATCAGGTACTTCGCCTTCAGCTCCGGCGTCAGCTCGGGGAACCCGGCGTCGGCCCAGGCCTTCCAGCCCTTGCGCACGATCGGGCAGCGGAGCCGGTAGGGACCATAGATGACGCGATGGAAGGTGTAACCCTTCGCGCACTGGCGCGGGTTCCAGTTGATGCTGGCGCGGTGGCCGTAGAGATCGGCGTAGGTCTGGTAATCGTAAGTCTCGCCGAGCCGCGTGACGATGCCGTTGCGCACGTACGCGCGCACGCGACACGCGTGCGTATCGTTGGGCGAGCACACCCAATCGAAGCGCGAGTCGTACTTATACTGGTCGCGGTAGATGCGCTCCCAGTCGCGCGTCACCGAGCCGGCCAGCGGATTCTGGTCCGGATCAGTGGCCGCCAGCAGGCGCAGCGGCAGTTGCCCGCTCGCGACGGCAGCGCCGCTGCCGATCCCTAACCAGCGGAGGAAGTCACGGCGGGTGAGATCCCAGAAACGATGGTCGCTCATCTCTTTGCCCTCAGCTCTCGAAAAAGGGGAGAAGTCCCATTTCGGCTCCGAAATGGGACTTCTCCCCTTTTCTTTATTTTTCGATCTGCAGGTCCTGCCAGATCGTCACCGACTTCTTGCCGTCGCGATCCCCGGCACTGCCGTTCCAGACGGCGAAGGCGACCGGGACCGTGTTTCCGGGTTTCAAAGACACACTGCCCGCCCCTTTGCCAGCCAGTGTCCGGCGAAACACAACCCGGTAGGAGTTGACGGTGTATACCCCCCTCGCGGCAACGGTTTGATCGGCCGTCGGCCGGGCACGCAGGGTGCCGAAGCCTTGCGCAGTCAGATTCTCCGCCGCGCTGCGCCGGGTGGGATCGGCAACGATGTTGCCCACGCCCCAGGCGCTGACGAAGGTCGGATCCGATTCGAGCGTCAGCGCGTGGCGCTGCGGCTGCTCCAGCGGCGACCGGAGCAGGTTCGGGTAGGAATCGATCCCGATGTTCGGGTACACCTTTTCGAGATCTTGAAAGGCCGGTTCGAGGTCCGCCTGGCGCTCGGATTTCCACATCCAGATGTCGACGAACTGCCCCCGCTCACCCATGGCAAAGAAGGGCGGATTGGCCTCCCGCGACAGCTCCACCGCCGCTGCATCGCGGAAGTCCTGCGGGCGCATCGCCGTCGCGTCGTAGGTCGTGTCCTGCCACAGCATCAGGATTGCGATCTCCTTGCCGTCGTGCAGGGCGCGCACGGTGACCTCCTCCGGGCGGTCGGTCCGCCACCAAAGCGGCATGAGGTGGAGGTTGACGGGCGGGGTCTGCGCCCACAGGCTGGCGTCGGGATGCTCGGGCAGGGTTCTTACGCGCTTGACCGGGATGACGAAGCGGCGCATCTCGGCGCGCGCGCGTTGCGCCTCGCTCGAGAGCGAGCGGATGAAGTGGACCAGGTGCCAGGCATCGTTGCCGTAAGCCCAATCGCTGGCCGGCATCGGCGAGCCTGGAATGCCGGCGATGATGCGCCGATAGAGAATCTCGGGGTCCGGGCTGCCCTTGAACACGCCGGCGGTCAGGTCGCGCGGCCGGGTGGGGTAGCCCTTCTCATCGATCTGCTCCTGGGTACCGTCACCGCGTCCAGTGGGGCCATGGCAACTCGCGCAGGCATCCTTGAAGAGCTCCTTCGCACGCGCCTCCGCGGCGGCGTCGTACGGTGGTTCGGGCGGAACGATGACGACGCCGCTGCCCAGCTCACCCTCTTGTGCCGGGGCTCGGCTGGGCTTCACCTGGATCGGCGTCTGCGCGAACGACTTAATGTAGTGCACCAAGCCCCAGCGCTGCTGCTCGGAGAGATGTGCCCAGGAGGGCATTGCCGAGCCGGGCATACCGCGCGAAATGGTGCGGAAGAGGTCTTCGTCCGTCGGCACCCCTTCCCACGTCGACACGAGACGGTAGCGAGCGGTCGTGAAGTCGCGGGGTTTCGGGTACAGGAGGTACGCCGCTTCACCGTCCCCCTTGCCACTCGATCCGTGGCAGGGCTGACATTGGCGCGTATAGACCTCCTTCCCCAGGGCGAGCAATTCTGGACTTGGATCCAGTCTGGCAGCCGGTGTCAGTTGCGCCGGCAGGGGTCGCGACGTGTCGTCCCACTCCGTCTGCAGGAATCCCGGATCCGCCGCCACCGGCCCGGCCGAACCGATCAGCAGCGCCGCCAGCGCCATCGGCCGGACGATCTTGCGTGCTCTCATGATGCCCACCCCTATCAGCCTTGTGGCGTCGCGCAGGGGCTGTTGCCACCCCCGGTGCTTGCCGCGCGGCGCACTCATCGGATCGTTTTCCCAGTACAAGCTCGTGCGCCGTTCATCTACCAGGCGACGGACAGCGGCTCTATGATCTAGATCATAGACGACTGGCTCCGGCGTGCTATTAGGTGGAGTTTTTAACTCGACAACATTTGCTCATACGGTGTGGCGTTCCGATCCGGCAGAAAAGGGGAGAAGTCCCATTTGATATCCTAGCGGGCGTGTTGCCGGGCTTGGGGTGGTCGTGGCATATGTCGCCACCCCATTGGACGCCGATGCCCGCTCTTCCGTCCCTGCGCCCGTCGCCCCGTGTGACCGGTGCGTGCCTCGTTCTCGGATCGATGGCGTTCGTCGCCGGCTGGGTGCTGGCGCTGATCGCGGCGCCGGACCTGGTCACGTTCTTTTACGCGCCGCGCGTGCTGGCCCTCACGCACACGTTCACGCTCGGGTGGATCAGCCTGACGATGATCGGCGTCCTGTACCAGTACGTCCCGGCCCTCACCAAACAGCGGGTGGCATCGAGTCGCGGCGCCGTGGTGCAGGTCGCGCTGTTCGCGCTCGGCACTTCCGGCCTGATCACGCACTTCTGGATCGGGCATTTGCCGGGCATGGCGTGGGCCGCCGGGCTGATCACCGTGAGCGTCGTGCTGTTCACCGCGCAGCAGTTGCGGGCGCTGTTGCGCGCGCCGCAGTTCGAGGCGACGGTGGTCGGCCTGATCGGCGCGCTGCTCGCCTTCACCGGTACTGCGGTCCTGGGGTTCATGTACGCGATCGACAAAGTGCAGCCGTTCCTCGGCGGCAGCGTGCTGTCGAACATCGCCGGCCACGCCCATCTCGGCCTCCTCGGCTGGGTATCGCTGACCATCTGTGCGGTCTCGTACCGCATGGTCGCAGCCTTCTTGTTGCCGACTGTGTTGTTTCCCCGGCACACGCGGCGGCAGATTGTCGCCCTGATGTGCGCCGTGCCGGCATTGTTGACCTCGTTGCTCCTGCGCAGCCCGCTCACGGGCGCAGCCGCGCTGCTGACGGCGGCGGCGATGGGCTGGTACGCCGTCAACCTCTTCCGGCTCATGCGCACGCGCCGGATGCCGGTGGACTGGACCGTGCGCCACGTGCTGGCATCGCTCGCCCATCTTGTCGCGGCATTCGGTGTGGGGCTCGCTCTGCTGTTCGCCGTGGATCCAAGCAGTGCGCTCGGCAGCCGGCTGGTCGTGGCGTACGGCGTGTTCCTGCTCGGCGGCTGGATTTCGAACTACATCGTTGGCGTCGGCAGCCGCATGGCGCCAGGGCTCATGGGACGCGGTGCGCCCGTGTTGCTGCCCGAGGTCTGTCGCGCCGTGCTGTTTGGCCTGCTCAACGGCGGCATCGTCGCCGTCGCCGCAACGCTCGTGTGGGGCAGCGCGACGGCCCTGCGCGCCGCGCTGTTGCTCCCGCTCGGTGCGGCGCTGCTGTTCAGCGGCGCCCTGGTGCGGCGCCTGACTTCGCGCGGTGATTCACATCGCGGGCTGACGCCCGCAACCCGAAGGCAGAGGCCCCCTTCCCCCCGCCATGCCGGCGGAGGGCCTGCCCCCGCGAAGGCGTGACGCGGGCATGACGGACGCCAAGACTTCGCGGCCCCCAAGGCAACCGGGAACTCGTAGTCCAGTGAGCGCCGGGACCTGATCGATCCTCTGTGCGGGGAGGGTCCACTGGGCGGACGCGTGCGCATTCGAGCAAAAGGTAGCGACCGTCTTACCTAAGCCCGGGCTAGACTGCGGCTAGCCGGGGCTAGCCGCTGCGCGCGGCGGCGCCGGTGTGCTGTGCGGCGCGAGCGTCCACCTCGCGTTGCTCGTCACCCGACAGCATCTGCCGCGCCATCGGGAACAGAACGCGATCCTCCTTGGCGATGTGCCCGCGCAACAGCTCGATCAGGTCCCGGGCCCGGGCCCGTCCCTGTTCACCGTCGCCCGCGCGCACCGCACCGCGCAAGGCACCGAGCAGGCTGCGGAACTCCTGGTGCTCCGCATCCATCACCGCCAGGGGCCCGCCGGCCGGAGGCAGGTGGCGCGCGAGAATGGGAAACAACGCCTCTTCTTCTAACGCGAAGTGCACGAGAACTTCCCGATCTAAGTAGGCGGCAAGATCCGCCGCAGCGTCCACGCTGGCAGCGAGGCGATTCTCTACCGCCGCCAGTTGCGCCAGAACGTGCTGATGATCCTCTCCGAGTTTCTCGATCGTCGCCGACATGCACTCCTCCTCGCCTCCCGAGGGAGGGCGGGCCAGTTCATTCGAACCAGGGTAGGCGTTTCCCGTACACGCGTTGTATGATCGGTGTCATAGAGCCGGGACCGTGATGGGTATCGAAGGACTGCGAGGGTTCCGCACATTGCGCGCGCCGGACCGTGACGCAATTGCGGCTGCGACGCGGGAGCAGCGTTTCGCCAAAGGATCCGTAGTCTTCACCGAGGGGCAGCCGGCCGACAGCCTGTGGGCCGTCAAGGAGGGGCTGGTCCACATCCTGAAGTCTGCCTCCGACGGGCGGGAGATCGTGCTCGAGGTGATCGCGCCGGGCGAGCTATTCGGGGCGGTGGTGGCGCTGGAGAACCGCGCCTATCCCGCCTCCGCCGTGGCAGCCGAGGCGAGCGTGGTGTGGCGCTTGCCCGCCGAACTGGCCCGCGAGCTGTGCCGGAAATATCCCACTCTGCGCGCCGCCATCTTGGAGCAGGTTACCGGCCGGCTGCGCAGTGCGCACGAACGGCTGCGGTCCGTTGCGCTGGAACGCGTCGAGCAGCGCCTGGCGCGCATGCTGCTCACGCTGGCCGAAAAGGTCGGCCACGAGCGCGGCGGCGTCCTTCGGCTCAGCGTGACGCGCCAGGAACTGGCGGACATGATCGGGACGACGGTCGAGACCACGATCCGTATTACCAGCACCTGGCAGCGGGCCGGGATCATCCAGTCCTCGCGCCAGGAACTCGCCCTCACCAACCCCGAGGCACTCAAGAACATTGCAGAGGGAAGCGACCGGTGAGTGCGTTCATCAATCAAGAGAGGGCAGCCGCGGCCATCCTAGGGGCGGACGGCCGTCCGTCCCTACGAGAGGCGGAACGGCGGCCCCCGTCCTTAATGAAGGAAAGTGACCGGTCAGGTAACAGCGGGGTTAGTCGAACACGCGCTGGAGGATGCCCAGTGCTCGGCTGATGACCTTCACGTCATCGCTCGACAATTCACCGCGCAGGACCTCGCGCGACTTGGTGCCGGGAAGCGGCAACCGGACCAGCTCGTGAAGCGGAATGTCGAGTCCACGGGCGAGCTGATCCAGCACGCGCAGCGAGGGCCAGACCTCGCCCCGTTCGAGCTGACCAATGTACTTGGCCGTCAGATCCGCGTGTTCAGCAAGTGCCTCTTGGGTCCAGGCGCGCTCCCTCCGCAGGTAGCGCAGTCTCATTCCGAAAAGCCGCCTGACTTCCATGTCACACCCATTCGCTGGTCGAGGTGAAACCGCCGCCACACCCTGCCGGGAGGATCACCACTCGCCAAAATTACGGCGCCGTTAATTAGGCCCCATCACGCACCCCGTAAACCCTCGATCGGTGTTAAACATGCGTTGAAGTGCCTGAGATTGAGACAATCAGGATTCTCGACCGTTCGACTTTTGCCGATGACCGACACGTACCAGCAGGCCTCTGTACCACTCCGACGCCGAGAGGGTCCGCACGCAGCGCATATGGCGCTGCCTCTTACGCCAGATCGGGCGCCGTGTGAAGCGCGATTTGCGCGGCGATCCCGCGTGCGCTGAGGGGACGAGGGGACTTTTCTTCTACCTTTCGCCACCGCAAGTGTGGTAAGCGGGCTTTCTCGTTTGGCAGGCGTAACGGCACGCGATGCTTGGCTGCAGCCGGCCGTGCCAGCAGCAACCCGCGCCGGCGCAGGAAACGGATGATGCGGAACCAACAGAGCGGACTCGCGCGATGGCGGCGACGGGCCAGCACGGCCGTGTTCGCCATCGCTCTCCTCGCACCCACTGCCTGGGCCCAAACCGAGACCGCAACGGAGACCGAGACGTCAACCGGCACGGCCACCGA
>JBBITY010000163.1:2869-7526 GCA_037440565.1 Desulfurellales bacterium | reverse complement strand
CCCTCGGGACCGAGGTTCCTTTGGGAACACTGACCGGCGCGATCGACCTGCCGGCCGGTCCGCTGAAACCCGACGGCACGGCCGACATCGCCGTCGAGGGCCCGGTGTACTACTCGGCTGCGATTCTGGGCGGCAGCTTCGGCTATCTCTGCGTGCGCATCGACGGCTGCACCGGCTTTGTCGATTGCGATGGCGGGACGCTGGTCGACACCTTGATGGTGCAGGACAGCGTGGCGGAGGGACGACAAGACGCAGCGGTGAACCTCACGCAGGATGGCCTTGGCACGGAGGCGCCCGCTGGCGCGGTGCAACTCACCTGCGATCAGACCTTTGTGCAGCTCGATCCGGGGGCCGGCAACGACTGCCTGGCGGCGCCGTATCCGCCGAGCCGGCAGGTCGTGTACACAACGGGTTCGGCGGAGGCGTACTTCCTCAACGCCCAACCCAAGGTGGGCAGCGCCGCGATTCGCAGCAGCGGTGAGCCATTCGACTGCGCGACGTGGACGGTGGAGAATGGCCCCGGGAAACTCGCTGCTACATATTTGGTGGAAGACGACCCGAGAGCCGGAGATCTGGCGAATGTGAACGTCTTGGACGATTGAGAACGGCAGAACGTGGAGGCGGGAGACGAGGTTCGGTCTCGACGAGGAGGAGGGATTGCCATGAAAAAGCGGATCGCAACGTGGACAGCGGCGCTGTGCGTGCTCGGCGCACCTGTGTTGGCAGGGGACGATCCTTTCGGTGACTTCATCAGTCCGGTCTCGAGTCCGGTGGTCGCGGAAGACGCGCGGCCGATCAGCGAGCTGCGCCCGATTTATTACTACCAGCGCATCGCCGAGGACTTCGGAGAGAGCCTGGGCATCGACGGCGGCGATCTCCATGCCGCGGTGGTGCAGGGGCGCCTGGCGCTCAGCGAGCGGTTCGCCATCATCGTCAACAAGATCGGCGTCGTGTGGTTGCGGCCGGACGACGAGGTGTTCGGCACCCTGGAAACTGACGACGGCTGGCTGAATCTCGGCTTTGGGATGAAGTACGCCTTCTACCGCGACCCGGAACGCCGGGCGATGGCGACCTTCGGGCTGCGGTACGAAACCTCGACGGGCGACAAGGATGTCTTCTCGGGGCGCGGTGACGGGCTTTTGAACCCATTTTTTGCCGGTCTGTGGGGCATCGGAGACCTGCACCTGCAGGGCTATACGGGGCCGCGCATTCCGATCTCGGGCAACGACTCGACCCGTTACGATATGTCGCTGCACGGCGACTACAAGCTGGGGGCCTTCCACCCGCTGATCGAGTTCAACTGGATGCACACGCTGGACGGCGGGCGCCGATTACCGCTGCGCGACGAGGGGTTCGACCTGTTCACCATTGGTTCGCGCGGGGCGGGCGGCCGCGGGGTGGTGACTCTGGCCGCCGGGGGGCGGCTGCGGCTCCTCGAAGCCCTGGACCTGACCGAGGGACAACTCGCCGGCGTGGACCTCGGATGCGCCTACGAGGTTCCGATCACGAACCGGGAGGAGTTTCTCGGCTGGCGCATCGTTTCCGACCTCACGTTCCGCTTCCAATAAAGGCCGCTCCGCGCCGCTGCCGACTGAAAAGTCGCCTTGACCCCCCCGGGGGCGGGCGGTACCTTTTGTCGTCGACAATGGCCTACCGGCACACGCGCCACCGGCGTCGTTCCCGCTTCGCCCGCCGGGTGCGCCGCGCCATCGTCGGCGCCGTGGTGGTGGGAGCCGCCGTCGTTCTGGCGGCCGGGAGCATCTTGTACTGGGAGATCACCACGAGCCTTCCGCCGAGCGACACGGTGATTCGATACCGGCCGCCGGTGGTCACGCAGATCCTTGCGGACGACGGCACGGTGATCGGTGAGCTGTATGCGGAGAAGCGCTACCTGGTCTCGCTCGACCGCATCCCGCGGCACGTGCGCGAGGCCTTTCTGGCGGCGGAAGACGACGCCTTCTACCGGCACAAGGGCGTCGATCTCGTCAGCATCAGCCGCGCCTTCGTCAACAATCTCGTGGCCGGCGGCCGCGTGCAGGGCGGCAGCACGATCACCCAGCAGGTGGTCAAGTCGCTGCTCTTGACGCCGAAGAAGAGCTACGAGCGCAAGCTCAAGGAGATCCTGTTGTCGATGCGGCTGGAGCGCCAGCTCTCGAAGGACGAGATTCTCGGCCTCTATCTCAACCACATTTATCTCGGCAGCAGCGCGTACGGCGTGGCCGCCGCCGCGCGCGAGTACTTCGGCAAGGACGTGAGCGAGCTCAACCTGGCGGAAGCCGCGCTGCTGGCCGGCTTGCCGCAGGCGCCGAGCCGCTACTCGCCGTTCCGGCACTGGCCGCGCGCCAAAGCGCGGCAGCGCTACGTGCTGACGCGGATGTACGACGCGGGGTTCATCACGCGGGAGGAACGCGACGCGGCGCTGCACCGGCCGCTCTTGCTTGCATCGCGCAAGGGCAACTTCCTTGCGGCGCCACATTTCGTCGAGCACGTGCGCCGAATGCTCGAAGAGCGGTACGGCCACACGGCACTGTACGAGCTCGGACTGCGCGTGCACACCACCGTGAACCTCGCGATGCAGCGGGCCGCGGAGGCCGCATTGCGCGAGGGCCTGGACGAGCTGGCAGCGCGCCACAACGGCTACCGCAGCATGTTTCGCCAGCTCGACCCGGCGGCGCAGGAAGCGTACCTGCTGCAGCAGGAGCAGGCGCTCCGCGAGGCCGTACTCGAACCCTCGCAGGGGTACGAAGCCATCGTCACCGCCGTGCGCGGAGCCAGCGCGCGGGTGCAGGTCGGTCCGTTCGCCGGCGAGCTGATCCCCGATCCCGACGACCCGCGCGGCTTGCCGACGCTGCAGCTCAACGACCTGGTGCGCGTCCGGTACCTCGACGTGGACCAGGGTGGGCCCCGCTTCGTGCTCGATCCCACGCCGCCACTCGAAGGCGCACTGATCGCGCTGGACCCGCACACCGGACATGTCAAGGCGATGGTCGGCAGCTACGACTTCGACCGCAGCCAATTCAATCGCGCCACACAGGCGAAGCGCCAGCCGGGGTCGGCGTTCAAGCCGCTGGTGTACGCCGCGGCGCTCGACCGCAACTTCACGCCGGCGTCGGTGATCGTCGACGAGCCCGTGTTCTTTCACGACCACGGGCGCACGTGGAGCCCGAAGAACTTCGAGAACCGATACTTCGGCCCCACCACGCTGCGCACGGCGTTGACCTTCTCGCGCAATGTGGTGACGGTGAAGCTCGCCGACCGGATCGGCATCCGCTACCTGGTCAACTACCTGCCGCGCTTCGGTTTGCAAGGGCCGCTCGCGCGGAATCTTTCCATCGCCCTCGGTTCCCACGAGGTTACGCCACTGGAACTGGCGGTGGCGTACGCCACCTTCGCCAACAACGGTTCGCGGCCGCAGCCCATCTTCGTTACCGAGATTGTCACCACCCAAGGACAGATAATCGAGCAGAACCAGCCGGAGGCCGTGCGCGCCATTCCGCCGCCGACCGCGTACTTGATCACCAGCATGTTGCAGGACGTGGTGAGCCGTGGGACGGGCCGGCGCGCGCTCGGTCTTGGACAGCCCACCGCAGGCAAGACGGGGACGACAAACGACCTCAACGACGCGTGGTTTGTCGGGTACACACCGCAGTTGCTCGCCGCCGTATGGGTCGGCTTCGACAATAAGCAGCCGCTCGGCGACGGTGAGACGGGAGGCCGCGTTGCCGCGCCGATCTGGAAGGCGTTCATGGAGCAGGCGGTTGCCAATCTGCCGCCGGCGGAGTTTCCGATTCCCGATGGTCTGAAATGCGTCAACGTCGATCCGGCCACCGGAGCGCGAGCCGTCGCAGGCGGCGCAGCCCGCCTGGAGTGCTTCCGCGCGGGGACGGAACCCCAGGTCAGCGCGCAGCCTCCGGCCGTGCAAATGGCCACCCACGACGAGCCGAAAGAACCGCCGGCGCTCGATTTCCTGCGCAACGACTTCTAGCCGGCCTGGTCGCGCCGGGGCCGGGTGCCGGCGATAGGGGCTCAACGCTGGGACCGAGCACCAGGCGCCAGCGTGCTCAGAACTTCCAGTATTCGCCCTGCACGCGGCGCACGGCATCGAGCAGCGGCTTGGCGCGGCTCGGCGGACCGGCCGGTGGACCGGTACGCTCTCGTCCCTGCAACTCGGACAGCACGGCGGCCGAGCAATCCCGCAAGGCGCGCAGATCGTATCCGCCTTCCAGGACCGCGACACAGCGGCCCCCAGCGCACCGATCAGCCACCTGGATGAGACAGCGCGCCATCGCCGCGAAGCCCGCCTCGGTCACACCCATTCCGCCCAAGGGATCGTGGACATGCGGATCGAATCCCGCCGAGATCAGCACGAACTCCGGCGCGTACTGCGCCGCAATCGGTTCGATCAGGGTGTGAAACACGTCGAGGTATTCCGCGTCCCCAAATCCGCCGGGTAGTGGCACATTGACCGTAAATCCGGTTCCGCCGCCCTCGCCGACCTCGTCCATCGCCCCAGTGCCTGGATAGAAGGGATAGCGATGCGTCGAGATGTACAGCACCTCCCCATCGCGCTCGAACACGTGCTGGGTCCCATTGCCGTGGTGCACGTCCCAGTCCACGATCAGCACCCGCCGAAGCCGGTAACGTTGGCGCAGGTACG
>JBBITY010000163.1:0-2822 GCA_037440565.1 Desulfurellales bacterium | reverse complement strand
CGCCCGGCCGCGCTCGGCGTGGTGGCCGGGCGGGCGCACAAAGGCGAAGCCGTTGCGGAGACGACCTGCCATCACCTCGTCCAGCAACGCCAGCACGCCGCCGGCGGCCAGACAGGCAACTTCGAAAGACCGCGCTGAGGCAGGCGTGTCGGCATCGAAGGCGTATCTTGAAAGCGACTGCGTACTCGCCACCCGGGTGAAGTGCGCCTCGTCGTGCACGAGCATCAGTTCTTCAGGCGTCGCGGCGCGTGGCTCGACGCGGCGCAGGCCCGGCTGATCCAGCGCCGCTTTCAGGAGGACGCCGACGCGCTCTGGCCGTTCCGGATGTCCGTACCCGGTGTCATGCTCCATGAACCGCGGGTCCAAGACGAAACCGGTGTCCACCATGGTGGTGTTCCGGTACGTATCCCCGGCACTGCGGACATTCAAGTCGTGCCGGGTGCCGGATTGATGAGGGGAGGAGGGTCGGGCAGAGAAGAGGGGGGCTGTCTCTGCCCGACCGCGGGGGAGGGTGCGTGTCGGAGGTGAGGGTACTTGCTCAGGCGGCCGCTGCGACGGCGATTGGTCGCAGGACCCGGCCGGTTTTCAACATGTGGGCGAGGACCGCAACCACTTCCTCGTCGGAGCGCGCAATATCCTGGACCGTCTGTACCAACTCGAAAATCGTGAGGGACCGTGTGCCGCGCATGGGAGACCTCCTGAATCGAACGGGCGCTACGCGAACTCGACAACCTGGCGGAAGGGGAAGGGGTACTTGAACCGGACCAGGCCGAGAAGCTGTCGCTTCCGCCAGATCGCGTATGCTTGCCAGTTCGGTAGCCAGGTCACTGTGATCATCACCAAATGTCCGTCGCGGTGCTGTTTTGGGCAAGCAGACGGCGTGCCATGGCGCCTTTCATGCGAAAACCCGGGTCAGGTTGCGCAGGCTGGCCGTGTCTCTCGTGCCAAATCCCCACGGTGTGCTGTGACGGATTTGTCGAAATCGCCTGGAACGTCGTGGGAGCGGCGCGGAGAAGAAACGGTTCGGGGAAAAGAGAAGGCTTCGAGGGGCCGAGGGTTCGGGGAGTGCAGTGGGGGGGGTGGAGCAATACTCCGCCCTCGGGAACGGTGCCGGGACAACGCCGCTCCCGTCTCGAGGGGGGAACTGCTCCCGCCCGTCCGCCGGTGTGACAGCCTGTCCCCGCCCGGATTCCTTCACACGCTCTCGGCAATGTCGAGCTGTGCCCGGGCGTTGCGTTTCGCCCAGTAGCGGCGCACCCAACCCGGCCGCCGGTCGCGCAGTGGCTCGGCGCCCACCCGCTTTTTCCACCGCGCGAGCCACTCATCGGCTTCTGCAAACGCATCGCGCGGCTGCGGCGGCTGTCGCAGCCAGCGCGCTTCGACCTGGTCGCGCTCCGGCAGGATCAGTGGGCCGAGGCGTGTCGGATCGGTCATAACCCGCCGATGCAGGCGCTCGTGGCGCCACCAGAGGCTCGTGCGGTCGTCGACATCTGTCGGCGCAGGACCAAGATCGAGCGGTTCATCCACCCGCACTGGTTTGAACAAGCTCACGCACGGCGCCGCCGTGCCCGTGACCCAGTGCGTGATGGCACCTGGCCTCAATTCCGCCACCCACGAGGCGGTCGTCTGTGCATTGGCCGCGTGACCACCCGCATGCATGCACGACGCATCCATGCCGCCGGTGAGCCAATTGTACTGGGGCTCGTGTCGGCCGGCGCCGTGGTCGCGCAGGATGCGCATGAGATCGGCCGGGCTCGCGGCAGTTGTCGCCAATGCCTGCGTGCGCGGTTGGCGCCGCCGGCAGCGCGAAGCCCAGGTCTTGACGTGATCGCTGTAGCGCCGGCCGAAATCGGCAATGGTGAGCCCGTTCGAGATACTGCGCGCGCCGTGGACCTGCTCCACCGCCCAGTGGCGCCCCGCCGTTTCCAGGACATATGCGGCTCGGGGATCGGCGACAATGAAGCTGTTGTGGTACGTAAAGCGCCGGTTCTCGTGGCCGCATCCGCCGCCCTGTCCGTGCTGTTCGAGCAAGCCGACGATGACTTCGACCGCGCGCTTCGCAGACTCCGCGCGTTCCAGGCCCAGCCGCACCAGGTCCATGCCGGTCAACCCCTCGGCCGCATACGGCACGCGGGTAAAGACGGCTTCGTTGCCGATCGCGACGCCGTGCTCGTTGGCACCCATCTCGGCGCCCCACATCCAAAACGGCCGGCTGATCAGCACGGCGTGCGTTTCTTCGACCTGCGGGATGGCGATCCAGGTGCAGCGCACCAGCGCGCCTCTTTCATGGCGGCGCCGCGCGTGCCACTCGAGAAGCTGGGCTTCGTTCGGATCGCGATCCGAGTTCTTGGCGAACAGGACGCCCGTCGGCCGCACGACGGCGATGGTGTCACACACGGCTCGCGCAGCCTCTCATGAACTGCACCACCCGCTCCCCGATCTGCTCTTCGAATCCCCAGAAAAAATGATCCGCACCCGGCAGACACTGCGCCACCGTTGGCGGGCGCAGGGCACTGACCGCCCGCTCGAACGCCTCGCGCGAGCAGTACTCATCCTGGTCGCCGGCGAGCAGCAGTTTGGGCTTCCGGCAGTCGGCAAGGAAGCTGAGATCGAAGAAAGCGAGCGGTGGTGCGACGCCGATCAGGCGGTCGACCGCGGGGTGAGCGCAGCCGACCCGGAGAGCGATGACCGCGCCGAACGAGTACCCGGCGAGCGCCACCGGATGGATTCCGCTGCGGGCGGCCAGAAAATCGACCGCGGCGCGCGCATCAGCCGCCTCGCCCACCAGGGTCCGCAGCGTGCTTCTCAGCCGGGCGTGGGCC
>JBBITY010000162.1:5327-7533 GCA_037440565.1 Desulfurellales bacterium | reverse complement strand
GGGGCTCATCATCGTGCCGCCGAAGATTTCAACTGGCGTTGCCATCCCGGTCTTTCTTATGAGAACTTCGCTCTCTGCGGAAGGCGGGGGGGCAGAAGGGGGAAGGGGTACACCTCTGCCGCCCGCCGCCTATGGGCTTCCGCCTCCCGACCCCGTGCTGCGCCTCTCCGCCCGCGAGCGGTCCCCTCGCCCGGCATACCAGGCCGCAGCGGTAATCGCACCGATCACGGCGAACGGCAGCAGCGACAGCATGGCCGTGCTGAAGTAGTAGGTGTTCAGGACCCGTGCGTCCGACGACCCGTAGCAATGCGGGCAAGCCGCGGCCGCGATGGGCCATTGGCAGAGCAGGAGGACAAGGGCAGCGACGCGCTCGCTGAGGGAGCGGGTCAATGCCGATCGAAAACCGACTCGCCGCCCCGACACCGGTGTCCCCCTTCGAAAAAGGAGGGACAAGGGGGACTCATGCCCCTGAGTCAAATCCCCCCTGTTCCCTCTTTGCCAAAGGGGGAACCTACCACGGCCCCTTGTCATCACGGCTGGCCGTCGCCGTTGGTGCCCGCACCGGATCGGCATCGTCCAATCCCTTACGATGCGGCGTCCCTAGGCCAGGTATATAAGGCCGTAGAGGATGGGCCAGACGCCGACGACGAAGAACCAGTACAGCCGGCAGGCTTCCAGCGCGGCGCAGTCGTCTGCCGCATAGCGCCCCCGCAGCGCGTTCCACAGCACGGCCAGCAGCACGCCCACCCCGCCCAGCACGTGCACACCGTGGCAGCCGATCAACGTGTAGAACGCGGCCCCGTACGTACCCGATGTTGCGCGCAGGCCGAAGTGAACCAGCCGTATCCACTCACTGCCCTGGACGACGAGAAAGACCGTTCCGAGCGCGGCGGTCGCACCCAGCCAGCGCTTCACGTTCCCCCCCTGATTCGCGCGCATCGCGGCGACGGCGCGCCACATGGTGTACCCGCTGCAGAGCAGCAAGAGGGTGTTGGCACCGGTGACGGCACTCGGCAGGCGCGGCTGACCGACCGGCGGCCACGCGAGGCTGCCGGCGCGCAGCACCAGGAGGGCGCTGATCAAGCCGGCAAAGAACATCGCCTCGGCGCCGAGGAAGATCAGCATGCCGAGGACCGGGTTCGGAACCGCCGCTGCGCCGCGCATCGGCAGCGCGGGGGCGGCGCCGTGCACCGTCATGACCTCGGCTCGACTCATACCCGGCGCCCGTTCTTGTCCCTTTACGGCCGCCAGGCGATGTCCGGCACGAGGGCCAGCACCATGAAGACCGCGAGCATCACCGGAACGCCGGCGATGGCATAGAGCATCACCGGCTGCGCCCGCAGGTGCATGTAATGTCGCACTACCAAGCCCGCCTTGATCGTCGCCGCCGTGAAGATCACCGCCACGGCCGCCAGCTTCGAGATCGGCAGGGCAACGAACAGCAGGCCGACCGCGATCAGAATCACCAGCCAGACCCAGATGGTGAAGTAACTGACCGGGGGGCGTTCAGCGCGATTCATCAAATCCTCCTGCCCGATCGATGTCGCATCACGCCAAGTAGAGCAGCGGGAACAGGAAGATCCACACGACATCGACGAAGTGCCAGTACAGCCCGGCGTACTCGACGCGCTGCTGCACAGTCGCCCATCCCCGGCCGCCGGCCAGGGTCCACAGGACGAAGTTCACCGCGACGCCGATCAGCACGTGCAAGCCGTGCAGGCCGGTCATGGCGTAATAGTACGACCAGAACAGACCGGTCGCCGGCGTGAAGCCGTGCGCCAACTCGACGGAGTACTCGTAGCCCTTGTTGCACAGAAACATCAGCCCCAGCAGTACCGTGAAGAGCAAGAAGTGGCGGGCGCGGGTGTGTTGTTCGGCTTCCACGGCGCTGTGCGCCTTGACGATGGTGAAGCTGCTGGTCACCAGGATCAGCGTGTTGACGGCGGCGAGGCCGGTGTTGACGTGCGCCCGCTCCAGCTCCCAGCCGCCCGCAGCGATGCGCGACAAAATGTACGAACCAAGCAGGCCGCCAAACACCATGATCTCCGAAGCGAGAAACCACCAGATGCCGACGCGGCCGATCGGCAACTGGGCAATGCCGCCCTCCATCTGCTGCGGCTGGCCGGCCGCTGCGATCGCGCTCATCATTCACCCCAAACCGAAAACAACCGACCACAGTAGCACTGAGGACACAGAGCTCCGCCAG
>JBBITY010000162.1:0-5301 GCA_037440565.1 Desulfurellales bacterium | reverse complement strand
CGGGCTGTGTCTTCCATGTGGCAACCTCGTCGGAAAAGTGTTCTTCCCCGATTTCGACATGTCTGACATTCGCGCCCCCTGCGCTCTCGGTGTGCTCTGTGGCGAGACCTGTTTTTTCGTTCATGCCGCGCTCTGCTGAACGCCGAGCCGTGCCGCCTCGGCGACGTGTTGCGGCAGCCAATCCTCGGCCACGCCGGGCGCGGTGTACTCATAGGGATCGCGGTAGACGATGGGCGCGGTGGCGAAATTGCCGTGCGGCGGCGGCGACGCGGTTGCCCACTCCAGGGTGTTCGCCCGCCACGGATTGTCGGCGGCCCGCGCCCCGGCCACCAGGCTCCAGAAGAAATTGGCGATCAGCGGAATCTGCCCGAGCAGCAGCACGATGGCGGCGACGGTGACGAACTCGTGCAGGGGCTGCATCGGCTTGAGGAACTCGTACTGCAGCGGGTTGTAAATGCGGCGCATGTGCCCGCCCATGCCGACCACGAAGAGCGGGATGAAGACGCAGTTGAACGACACCAGCGTCACCCAGAAGTGAAGCTTGCCGAGCGTCTCGTTCAGCATGCGCCCGAACATTTTCGGGTACCAATAGTAAAGCCCGGCGAAGCCGCCGAGCAGCGCGGCGGGAAAGAGCGTGTAATGGAAATGGGCGACGACGAAGTAGGTGTCGTGGAAGAAGATGTCGACCGTGGCCGAGCCCAGGAAGATACCGGTCAGGCCGCCGATCAGAAACGTCGCCAGCGTGCCCAACGCAAACAGCATCGGCGTCGCGAAGCTCAGCGCCCCCCGCCACAACGTGGCCAGCATCGAGAAGATCATGATCGCGAAGGGCACTGAAATGAGAATCGTCGTGACGCTGAACGGGACCGCGAGGCGCGCGTCGATGCCGCTGACGAACATGTGGTGCGCCCAGACGATGAAGCTCAAGGCGCCGGCAACGATGGTCGAGAGGACGATCGCTCGGTAGCCGAAGATGGGCTTGCGCGCAAAGACCGGCAGGATCTCCAGAATGATGCCGAAGCCGGGCAGCAAGATGACGTAGACCTCCGGATGACCGAAGAACCAGAACAAGTGCTGCCACAGCAGCGGATCGCCACCGCGCTCGGGCGCGAAAAAGGCCGTGCCCACCGTGCGGTCGAGCAACAACATCACGGCACCGGCGATCAGCGGCCCCACCGACAAGAGAAACAACACCGCGGCAGTGAGCTGCATCCAAACGAGCAGCGGCAGGCGCGTCAGCGTCATGCCCGGCGCCCGCATGTTGATCGCCGTGGTCAGGAAATTCACGCCACCCATCAGGAACGAGGCGAACTCGAGAGCCAGGGCCAGGAGCCACATATTGAGACCCCAGTTGACCCCCGTGTGGATTGGATCGCCCGACAGCGGCGCATATCCCGTCCACCCGGCCGAGGCCGCACCGCCCGGCACGAAAAACGACGCCAACAGCACCGCCGACGCCGTGAACAGCGTCCAGAACGACATCATGTTGAGGCGGGGGAACGCCATATCGGGTGCGCCGACCATCAACGGGATCAGGAAGTTCCCGAACGCACCGAGCAGGATCGGCATGGCCACGAAGAACACCATGATCGTGCCGTGCATCGTCACCAGGACGTTGTAGAAGTCGGGTTCCACGTAGGTCCACCCCGGCACCTCCGTTTCCGGCCACGCGAGTTGCCAGCGAATGAGATACGCGGTGAATCCGCCGACCAGAGCCATGAACAATCCGAGCGAGAGATACTGCTTGCCGATCATCTTGTGATCGACGGAAAAGACGTAGGTGCGCCAGAACCCCCGCGGGGCGCCGTGCGCATGAGACCGCGCGACCGCCGCTCCAGCCTGCACTTTCATCGCCGCACCCTCGCCATCAGCCGGCCGCCTGCGCCGCGGCCGCGCGCGCACGGCGGGCGGCCGGCCAGTGCTCCGCCACCCAGCGCTGGTAGTCTTCGGCTGAGTGCACGGTGAGGTGACCGAGCATGCCGGAGTGACCGAATCCGCACAGCTCGGCGCACGGTATTTCGTAGCGCCCGGTCTTCGTGGCGTTGAACCACGCCGTGATGGTGCGCCCGGGCAGCACGTCCTGCTTGAAGCGGGCGTTGGGCAAGAAGAAGCTGTGGATGACGTCCTTCGACCGCAGGGTGAGCTGAATGTTCTGCCCGACCGGCACGTGCAGCTCGTTGTCCATCGTCAGATCGTCCGCGCTGTCGAACTGCCCATCGGGCCCCGGGTAGGTGATCTCCCAGTTAAACTGCTTCGCCGTCACGCGCACCGGAATGCCACCGGCCGGGCGCTCTTCTTTCACCCGGGCCCAGACCGGCCCGCCCGCCGCCTCGATGCTCAGGTCGAGGGCCAACACGATGACCGCAGGCACGAGAACCCACGCCAACTCGCTCCACTGTTCGCCGCGCACGTACGCCGCCCCGCGGCCGCTGCGGCGGCGGTAGCGAATGATGCAGTAGAGGAGAAACCCTTCCGTGACGAGGAACCAGAACCCGACGATGTGGTAGACGAGAGAGAAGACCGCATCGATGTCTCCCCCGAACGTCGAGATATTTTCCGGAAACCAACGCAACATTCACCACTCCACTCGGCTCGCCCCTCACAGTGCCTTGGGCGCTCTCTGGCCCACTGGCGCAGGCAGTTCGGGCTCATGCACCGTCAATCCCGCACTCCTGCGCGCAGTGGGCGCCAGAGCCCCCCAGCCGTCTACCGGCCCCGTAAAAAACGCTTCTTCACCGTTGCCGTCGGCGACCATGGCGGCAAACCTTACGCGGCGGCGCGCTGCGCCTTCGCTCCGTTGATGAAGCCGTACAGCCGGCCGGCATTCTCGCAGAACAGTTTGCGCCGCTCCGCCTCCGGCACGCCGAGGCACATCTCGTTGATGATCCGGCGCGAGTACGGCCAGTCGTTGATGTGATGCGGAAAGTCGCTCGCCCAGAGCATGTTCTCGATGCCCACATCGTGGCGGTTGCGAATGCCGTACGGGTCGCGGATGAAGCCGACCAGCCAGTTCTGGCGGAAATACTCGCTCGGCAGCATCTTCAACTGGACGCCCGCCCAGCCGCGGTTGCGCCACCAGCGGTCGTCGAGGTCCTGCAGGAGCGAAGGCACCCAGCCGGCGCCGACCTCATTGGCGACCATGCGCAAGCCGGGAACGCGGTCGAAAACGCCGGCGAAGATCATCTCGGCGATCAGCCGCGGCATGAACGCCATGGTCGAAGCCAAGCCGAACAGCTTGCGCGCGCCGCCGGTGATCCCGGCGCCCTGGCGTGGCGTGCCCGGCGTCACGAGCGCGATGTGAATGCTCACCGGCAGGCCCGCGTCCGCCGCCGCCGCCCAGAAGGGATCATCCGCCGTGCTGCAGCTCGGGTTGCCGCTGGGCCAAGTGGTGATCGACACGCCGCGGGCGCCGAGCTTCTTGGCGCGGCGCAGCTCCGCCACGGCCGCATCGATCCCCGCGTTGGGAATCTGGGCGATGGCGCCGAGGCGGTCGGGCGCCACGGCGCAGAACTCCTGGATCAGCCAGTTATTGAACGCCTCGATGCCGGCGAGATGAAAGTCGCGGTCCCCGGAAGTCATGAAGTAACCCATCGTCCGTTGCGGCGGATAGATCAGCGCCGCGTCGATGCCGTCCAAGTCGAGGAGCTCGAGGCGCCGCCGCGGCTCGTAGCAACCGGGGTCGACGTCGCTGTACTTGACGCCCACCCAGTTGAAGTCGCCGTACGGCTTCCCGACGATGGTGACCAGTCCGAGCGGCTCGGCACTGTCGCCGAGGATCCACGCATCACCTCCCGCCTCGTCCTTCCCCAGCTTGGGGGCGCGATCCTGATATTTCTTCGCCAGCCACTTCGCCCACAGGTCGGGCGGCTCGATGATGTGCTGATCGGCGTCGATGATGTGATACGTGCGCATGGTCGCTCTCCTCATGTCTCCGGGGCTCGGCCGACCGCTCCGGAGGTATGAAAAGTCACGAAACGTGCCATGGGCTGCCAATCCGCCCCTGCCCAGGCGGCGTCCCAGCCAGAGCCGTTCAGCGGGAGCTCCGCTGTTGCGGAGTGTTTCACCTGTTGCGCAACACCTGTTGCGTGGAACAGCGGCGAACAGGGTGGTGAAGCAGTGGGCCGGTGTGCCCCGAGGCAGGGTGTTACGCGGTTCGGTCGTTAGTTGTTAGGAGAAATCGCGCCGAAGTCGAGCGGAGGAACCTCAACACCCTAACAGCCTAACACCGTAACGGCCTTCCGTGAGGTTACTGTGGCAAGCGTTCCGGAACGGCGCCGAGCTTTTTCAACCGGCGCCAGAGCGTCGTGCGGCTGATGCCCAGGGCGCGCGCGGCCTGCGATTGGTTGCCGTGATGGCGCGCCAAGACTTCAGCGTGCGTTCCGCGTCCTCGGCACGCGGCCGGCGGACCGGCATCGCCGCCGACGGGCGCAGCACGCTGCGGGGCAGCGCGTCCAGCTCGATCACGCTGCCCTTTGAGCAGACGACGGCGTGTTCGAGTGTGTTTTCCAGCTCCCGGATGTTGCCCGGCCACGGGTAGTGGAGGAAGAGCTCCATGACGGCGGGCGCGAGGGTCTTGACCTTGCGGCCCTTGCTGGCGAGCTTGGCCAGGATGTGCTCGACAAGGGCCGGAATGTCTTCCTGCCGCTCGCGCAGCGGCGGCAGCTCGATGGGAATAACGTTGAGGCGATAGAAGAGATCGGCGCGGAAGCGGCCCTGCGCCATGAGCTGGCGCAGGTCCTGATTGGTCGCGGCAATCACCCGCACGTCCACGCGCACGGTCTTCGTGCTGCCCACGCGCTCGAATTCCTGCTCCTGCAGGAAACGCAGCAGCTTGACCTGTGTCGACAACGCCAGCTCGCCCACCTCGTCGAGAAAGACCGTGCCGCCGTCCGCCAGCTCGAAGCGGCCGACGGCGTCGCGGATGGCGCCGGTGAAAGCGCCTTTGACATGCCCGAACAGCTCGCTTTCCAGCAGGGCTTCGGGCAGGGCGCCGCAGTTCACCTTCACGAACGGCCGCCGCGCCCGAGGGCCGAGGCGGTGAATGGTCTCCGCGAGCAGTCCCTTGCCGGTGCCGCTCTCGCCCTGCAGCAGCACGGTGGCCTCGCTGTCCTTGAGCACCTCGACCAGCTCCATGATGCGATGCATGCGCGGGTTGCCGCTGACCAGCAACGCGGCGCTGCCGACGCTCGGCGCAAGGTCGCGCAGATCGCGAAACGCCTCCACCGCGCCCACGATCTGGCCGTGTTCGTCCCGCAGGGCGGAGATGCTGAGGCTGACCGAAAACGGCCGGCCGCTGCGGTC
>JBBITY010000161.1:6801-7539 GCA_037440565.1 Desulfurellales bacterium | reverse complement strand
CCGCGTCATCCACCATGTCCACCTTGTTCATGAACACCACGATCGCCGGCACCCCCACCTGGCGCGCCAACAATATGTGCTCGCGCGTCTGCGGCATCGGCCCGTCGCTGGCCGCCACCACCAAAATCGCCCCGTCCATCTGCGCCGCCCCCGTAATCATGTTCTTGATGTAGTCCGCGTGCCCCGGACAATCCACGTGCGCGTAATGCCGCTTGACCGTCTCGTACTCCACATGCGCCGTGTTGATCGTGATCCCCCGCGCCTTCTCCTCCGGCGCCTTGTCAATCTGATCAAACGCCACAAACTGCGCCGTCCCCTGCTCCGCTAGCACCTTCGTGATCGCCGCCGTCAACGTCGTCTTGCCGTGATCGATGTGCCCGATCGTCCCAATGTTGCAGTGCGGCTTCGTCCGCTCAAACTTCGCCTTCGCCATGATGATCCCCTCCGCTCGCCCGCGACGGCTTACGCTCCTACAGCTTTCGCCATGATCTCTTCCGAAATCATCTGCGGCACCGGCTCGTAGTGGGCGAACTGCATCGTGTACGTCGCGCGCCCCTGTGTGGCCGAGCGCAGATCGGTGGCATATCCGAACATCTCTTTCAGCGGCACGCGCGCGGTGATCACCTGCGCGCCGGCCCGCACCTCCATCCCTTGGATGTGGCCCCGGCGGCTGGAGAGGTCGCCCATGACCTCACCCATGAACTCCTCGGGTACCACCACTTCGACGGCCATGATGGG
>JBBITY010000161.1:5358-6774 GCA_037440565.1 Desulfurellales bacterium | reverse complement strand
CTTTCCGCGCCGCCTCCTTGAAGGCCATGGACGCCGCGATGCGAAACGCCAGTTCCGACGAATCGACCTCGTGGTACGAGCCGTCGAGCAGCGCAACCTTCACGTCCACCATCGGATAGCCCGCCAACACGCCGCCCTCCATGGCCTCGCGCACGCCCCGCTCGACGGCTGGGATAAATTCTCTCGGCACAACGCCGCCCTTGGTTTCATCGACGAACTGAAAGCCAGAGGCCGGTGGCAGCGGTTCGATCCGAATGACCACGTGCCCGTACTGCCCGCGACCGCCGGTCTGCCGGATGAACTTGCCCTCCTGCTTGACGGCTTGCCGAATCGTCTCTTTGTACGCGACCTGCGGACGGCCGACGTTCGCGTCGACTTTGAACTCCCGCAGCAGCCGATCGACAATGATCTCGAGGTGCAACTCACCCATGCCTTTGATGATCGTCTGGCCGGTTTCCGCGTCGGTTTCGACGCGGAACGAGGGGTCCTCCGTGGCCAGCTTCTGCATGGACAGGCCGAGCCGCTCCTGGTCCGCCTTCGTCTTGGGTTCGATGGCGATGGAGATGACCGGCTCGGGGAACTCGATCGACTCGAGCACGATCGGATCGGCCTCGTCGCACAGCGTATCGCCGGTCGTGGTGTCGCGCAGGCCGACCGCGGCGGCGATGTCACCGGCGTACACCTCGCTGATGTCCTCGCGCTTGTTGGCGTGCATCTTGAGCAAGCGGCCGATGCGCTCGCGCTTGCCCTTGGTCGCATTGAGCACGTGCTGGCCGGACTCGATCCGGCCGGAGTACACGCGAAAGAACGTCAGCGTGCCGACGTACGGGTCAGTCATGATCTTGAAGGCCAGCGCGGCGAACGGGGCCTTGTCATCGGCCGGGCGAATCTCCTCCGCGTGCGTATCCGGACTCACGCCTTCGACCGCCGGCACGTCGAGCGGCGAGGGCAGGTAATCGACGACCGCATCGAGCAGGGGTTGAACGCCTCGGTTCTTGAAAGCAGCGCCGCACAGAACCGGCACCAGTTTGAGCTGCAGCGTGGCAGCACGAATCGCCGCCCGGATCTCGCTCTCGCTGATGGGTTCGCCTTCGAGGTATTTTTCCAGCAAGCGCTCATCGAACTCAGCGACCGCTTCCAACAGGTGCTCCCGGTGGTATTCGGCCGCAGCGCGGTCCGGTTCGGAGATCGCCTCGCAGCGATAGCGGGCGCCCAGGCTGTCGTCGTCCCACAAGATGGCCTTCATGGCCACCAGATCGATGACACCCTGGAAGTGCTCCTCTCGCCCGATGGGAAGCTGGATCGGCACCGGCTTGGCGCCCAGCCGCTCGCGGATCATGGCGACGCCGCGGTGGAAATCCGCCCCGATGCGGTCCATCTTGTTGATGAAAGCGATGCGCGGCACGCGATACTTGT
>JBBITY010000161.1:3708-5307 GCA_037440565.1 Desulfurellales bacterium | reverse complement strand
GAAAACGGCGACGGCGCCGTCGAGCACGCGCAGAGACCGCTCGACCTCGATGGTGAAGTCGACGTGTCCAGGCGTATCGATGATGTTGATGCGATGGTCCCGCCAAAAGCACGTCGTCGCCGC
This sequence comes from Desulfurellales bacterium, assembly GCA_037440565.1. Taxonomy (GTDB): domain Bacteria; phylum Desulfobacterota; class Binatia; order HRBIN30; family CADEER01; genus JBBITY01. The sequence goes on along the minus strand of JBBITY010000161.1, from coordinate 5,184 downwards.
CGAGGTGATGGTGATGCCGCGCTCCTGCTCCTGGACCATCCAGTCCATCGTCGCCGTGCCCTCGTGCACCTCGCCCAGCTTGTAGTTGATGCCGGTGTAATACAGGATCCGCTCCGTCGTCGTTGTCTTGCCGGCATCGATGTGGGCCATGATGCCGATGTTGCGGATCCGTTCGAGTGGCGTTTGCCGTGCCATAATGATGAAAACGCGAGCGACGCGTCGAGGGCCGCTCGCGTGTGGTGCTCCTCCTTCTGCAGCTTACCAGCGATAGTGCGCGAAAGCCTTGTTGGCTTCCGCCATGCGGTGCGTGTCGTCTTTCTTCTTCATCGCCGCACCGCGTCCGTTGGCCGCATCGATCAGTTCGCCGGCCAGCCGCTCGGCCATGGATTTTTCGCTGCGCTCCCGTGCGTACTGGACGAGCCAGCGCATGGCCAGCGAGATCCGGCGCACGGGGCGTACCTCGACCGGGACCTGGTAGGTCGCGCCGCCCACGCGGCGGGAACGCACCTCCACCGACGGCCGAAGGTTGTCCAGCGCTCGGCGAAAGACGCCGATCGGATCGTCCTTGGTGCGCGCGGCGACGAGATCGAGTGCGCGGTAGAAAATTCCCTCCGCCACGCTTTTCTTCCCGCACTTCATCATCGTATTGACGAACTTGGTCACCTGGCGGTCCTGAAACTTAGGATCCGGCAGGACCTCGCGGCGCCTGACCTCTCCTTTGCGCGGCATGGCCCCTCAGTCTTACTTCGGGCGCTTCGCCCCGTACTTCGAGCGACCCTGCTTTCGATCCTGCACGCCGATCGAGTCCAGCGTGCCGCGAATGATGTGATAACGAACGCCCGGGAGGTCCTTCACGCGGCCGCCACGAATCAGCACGACCGAGTGCTCCTGCAGGTTGTGGCCCACCCCCGGGATATACGACGTGACCTCGATGCCGTTCGTCAACCGTACGCGCGCCACCTTACGCAGGGCGGAGTTAGGCTTCTTCGGCGTCTGTGTATAAACGCGCGTACATACCCCGCGTTTCTGCGGCGATCCCTGCAGCGCCGGGACCTTGTTCTTCGGCCGTTGCATGGCGCGCCCGCGCTTGACGAGTTGGTTGATGGTCGGCATGGTTCCTGCCCGGCAATTGCCAGAAATGAAATAGCAGCTTTTACTGGAGCCTGGTACTCCTGTCAACACCGCTGGGTCAGCTATCCATCGCACCGACAACAACTGGCGCCGCCTCCGCCTCCGTTCCCGGTTCGACACCCTTCACCCGCACCTCCATTTCGCGGTATTTGGACACGCCGGTGCCGGCCGGGATCAAGCGCCCCATGATCACGTTCTCCTTCAAGCCGACGAGATGGTCGACCTTGCCATGGATCGAGGCTTCGGTCAGGACCTTGGTCGTTTCCTGAAAGGATGCCGCGGAGATGAAGCTCTCGGTCGACAGGCTCGCCTTCGTGATCCCCAAGAGCAGCGGCTCTGCGATCG
>JBBITY010000161.1:745-3671 GCA_037440565.1 Desulfurellales bacterium | reverse complement strand
TGATTCTCCTGCTCGAAGCGCCACTTCTCGACCTGGTCGCCGACCAGGAACTCGCTGTCGCCCACCTCCTTGATGCGGACGCGGCGCAACATCTGCCGGACAATGACCTCGATGTGCTTGTCGTTGATGCGCACCCCTTGCAGTCGGTAGATCTCCTGCACCTCATCGACGAGGTACTTGGCCAAGGCCTTCTCGCCGAGAATCGTCAAGATGTCGTGCGGATTGGGCGAACCGTCCATCAACGGCTCCCCGGCCCGAACCGTGTCGCCTTCGTGGACGCTGATGTGTTTGCCTTTCGGGATGAGGTATTCGCGCGGCTCGCCCACCTCGGGGGTGACCACCACCTTGCGCTTGCCCTTGGTATCCTTGCCGAATGAAACGGTTCCATCGATCTCGCTGATGATGGCGAACTCCTTCGGCTTGCGTGCCTCGAAGAGTTCGGCGACCCGGGGCAGACCGCCGGTGATGTCTTTGGTCTTGGTCGTTTCGCGCGGGATCTTGGCGATCACATCGCCGGCCGCGACCGTCTGCCCTTCGGCGACATTGATGTGGGCGCCGACCGGGAGCAGGTAGCGCGCGTACGCCTCGGTTCCCGGCAAGCGCGCCGTCTTGCCGTCCTGGTCTTTGATGGAAATACGCGGGCGTTTGTCGAGGTCCTTGCAGTCGATGATCACGCGCGTCGACAAGCCGGTGCGCTCGTCGACCTTTTCCTCCATGGTGATTCCGTCAAGGATATCGCCGAATTTCACCGTCCCGCTCACCTCCGTGAGCATCGGGATCGTGTAGGGGTCCCACTCGGCGATGAGGTCACCGGCCTTGATATGCTCTCGATCCTTCCGCTTGAGCTTGGCGCCGTAAACGATCGAGTAACGTTCCCGCTCGCGTTCGCGGCCCGGCTCGGGAATCTCGACGATTGCCACTTCGCCGTTGCGGTTCATGACCACGAGGTCGCCGTCCTTGTTGCGAACGGTGTTCAGGTTGATGAATTTGAGGATACCGTCGTTGCGGGCTTCCAGGGTGGTTTGCTCGGCGCGACGGCTGGCCGTGCCGCCAATGTGGAAAGTGCGCATCGTCAACTGGGTCCCTGGTTCACCGATCGATTGCGCGGCGATGACGCCGATAGCCTCGCCGAGGTTCACCATGTGCCCCCGGGCGAGATCGCGCCCGTAGCATCGGATGCACACACCCTGACGCGACTGACAGGTGAGGACGGAGCGGATCTTCACGCGCTCCAGCCCGGAGTTTTCGATCTCCTTCACCTTGTCTTCGTTGATCTCCTCGTTAGCCCTGACGATGATCTCGTCGGTAAACGGATCGCGGATGTCCTCCAAGGCGACGCGGCCGAGCACGCGGTCGCCGAGTCCTTCGATGATCTCGCCGCCCTCGACCAGGGGGGTCATTTCGATGCCGTCCAGGGTGCCGCAATCCTCTTCGGTGATGATGGAGTCTTGTGCAACGTCGACCAAGCGGCGGGTTAGATAACCGGAATTGGCCGTCTTCAGCGCTGTATCCGCCAAGCCTTTGCGGGCGCCGTGCGTGGAGATGAAGTATTGGAGAACCGTCAGTCCTTCGCGGAAATTGGCCGTGATCGGCGTTTCGATGATCTCCCCGGACGGTTTGGCCATCAGTCCGCGCATCCCGGCGAGCTGCCGGATCTGCTGCGCGCTGCCGCGCGCACCGGAGTCGGCCATCATGAAAATGGGGTTGAAGCTGCTCACCGTGTAACGCTGACCCTTTTCGTCAATGACCGTTTCGGTGGCCAGTTCGCGCAGCATCTCGTCCGCGATGCGGTCGGTGACTTCGGCCCAGATATCCACCACCTTGTTGTAGCGCTCGCCGTCGGTGATGAGGCCTTTATTGTACTGGTCTTCGATTTCGCGCACGGCCGCGCGTGCTTGGTCGAGCAGCTTCGGCTTCTGCGCCGGGATGATCATGTCCCTGATGGCGATGGAGATACCCGCCTTGGTTGCGTATTCGAAGCCGAGGTCCTTCAGCTTGTCGGCGAAGATCACGGTGGCCTTGTTGCCGGCCAAGCGGTAGGCGAGGTCGACCAAGGCGCCGAGTTCCTTCTTCTTCATGACGCGATTGACTTCCGCGAACGGGATCTCGGGCGGGACGATCTCGTACAGCAGCACGCGGCCGACCGTAGTCTCGACACGCTGGCCGTTCATGCGCACGCTGATGGGCGTGTGCAACCCGACCGCGCCGTGGTCGTAGGCGATGCGAACCTCTTGCGGGCTGGCAAACCGCTTGCCGGCGTCCTTCGCCTCGGGGCGTTCACGAGTCATGTAGTAGAGGCCCAGGACGATGTCCTGCGTCGGAACGATGATCGGCTTGCCGTTGGCGGGTGACAGGATGTTGTTGGTCGACATCATGAGTGCGCGCGATTCGACCTGCGCCTCGACCGAGAGTGGAACGTGTACGGCCATCTGGTCACCGTCGAAATCCGCGTTGTACGCAGCGCAGACCAGCGGATGGAGTTGTATGGCCTTGCCTTCGATCAAAATCGGCTCGAAGGCCTGGATGCCCAAGCGGTGCAGCGTTGGCGCGCGGTTGAGCAACACGGGGTGCTCGCGGATGACTTCGTCCAGGATGTCCCACACCTCCGGTCGTTCCTTTTCGACCATCTTCTTGGCGCTCTTGATGGTCGTGACGAAACCGCGTTCTTCAAGCTTGTTGTAAATGAAAGGTTTGAACAGCTCGAGCGCCATCTTCTTCGGCAAGCCGCACTGGTGCAGGCGCAGCTCGGGACCGACCACGATCACCGATCGGCCGGAGTAGTCGACGCGTTTGCCGAGCAGGTTCTGGCGGAAGCGCCCGCTCTTGCCCTTCAACATGTCCGACAGTGACTTGAGGGGCCGCTTATTGGGCCCGGTAATCGCCCGACCACGGCGCCCATTGTCGCACAATGCGTCCACGGCCTCTT
>JBBITY010000161.1:328-673 GCA_037440565.1 Desulfurellales bacterium | reverse complement strand
TGATGACCCGCCGGTAGAGGTCATTGAGGTCCGAGGTGGCGAAGCGCCCGCCGTCGAGCGGCACCAGCGGCCGCAAGTCCGGGGGAATGACCGGAATGCATTCGAGGATCATCCACTCCGGGCGGTTGCCGGAGGTCCGGAAGGCATTGACGACCTTGAGGCGACGGGAGATCTTCTTCCGCTTGGCCTCGCTCGTCGCCTGGCGCATTTCGGTGCGCAGCTCCTGCGACAGTTTCTCGATCTCGATGTCTTTGAGGAGCTTGCGGATCGCTTCCGCCCCCATCTCCGCCTGGAACGCGTCGCCGTGTTCTTCGCGCGCCTTGCGGTACTTCGCCTCGCTCAAAA
>JBBITY010000161.1:0-306 GCA_037440565.1 Desulfurellales bacterium | reverse complement strand
CTGGATCGGTGACCACGTACGACTCGAAGTAGAGGATCTTCTCGAGCTCCTTCAGTGTCATGTCGAGCAGGGTGCCGATCCAGCTCGGCAGGCTCTTCAGAAACCAGATGTGGGCGACGGGGGTGGCCAGCTCGATGTGCCCCATGCGCTCGCGCCGCACTTTGGATTGAATCACCTCGACGCCGCACTTCTCGCACACGACGCCGCGGTGGCGCATGCGCTTATACTTGCCGCAGTTGCACTCGTAGTCCTTCGTGGGACCGAAGATCTTGGCGCAGAAGAGGCCGTCGCGCTCCGGCTTGAAGG
>JBBITY010000160.1:6262-7551 GCA_037440565.1 Desulfurellales bacterium | reverse complement strand
CCCTGGAAGCCCGCGCCGAGGTGGAGAGGCTGCGGGAACAGGTGCAGAACGTGGAGTGAGCAGCGTCTGCCGGTGAGCCGGTGAGCCCGTGCGTCCCGTACCCGTTCCCGTACCCGAATGAAATGGATCAGGCTCCATGGCTGTGCCTCCCCCGCCCCTGGGTCCACAAGATCAATCTCGGTCGGGAACGGGCACGGGGAAGGGCCCACGGGCCCGCGGGGGCACCGGCGGACAGGCTCCCCGGCGCACGGCTGGTCGCCGCACTGGCTCACGGGCCACGGCGTCCGCTAATATAGGTCCGTGCTCATCACCATCTCCGGCGAGCCGGGAAGCGGCAAGACAACCGTCGCGCGCCTCCTTGCCAGGCGGCTGGGCGTTCCGCACGTGTACGCGGGCGACCTGTTTCGCCGGGAGGCGAAACGGCGCGGGTTGACGCTGGAGGAATTCAACGCGCTGTGCGAGCGCGACCATTCGATCGACCGGGCGCTCGATGACGCCATGGCGGCACGGGCGCGCCAGGGCGATGTCGTGCTGGAGGGCCGCCTCGCCGGTTTTCTTGCCGCGAGAGAGGGGCTGCACGCGCTCAAGGTCTGGCTCACCGCCAGCGACGAGGTGCGGGCACGCCGGGTCGCGCAGCGCGAGGACGGCGACTGGCGCGAGATCATGCGCGTCAACCGCGCGCGACATCGCTCCGACGCCAGACGGTACCGGGCCATCTACGGCTTCGATCTCGACGATACGAGTGTCTACGACGTCGTGCTGTCGACGAACGACCGGACGCCCGAGGCGCTGGTCGAGCAGCTCATCGCCAAGGCGCGCGAATCATTTCGCACGGCGGAGCAGCCGGCATGACCACGGCCCAGGACCTCGCGGAAAAAGTCCGCGCCTACCACAGCGGCGCCGACAGCGCGCTCATCCGCCGCGCCTACCAGTTCTCCGAGAACGTCCACCGCGGCCAGCGGCGCCAGTCGGGCGATCCGTACTTCGTCCACCCGGTCGGCGTGGCCGGCATCATCGCCGACCTCAAGCTCGACGTCCCCAGCGTCGTGACCGGCCTCTTGCACGACACGGTCGAAGACACGCTCACCACCCTCGATCAGATCCGCGCGGAATTCGGGGAGGAAATCGCCAGCTTGGTCGACGGCGTCACCAAGATCAGCCAGATCAACTTCACCAGCCGCGAGGAAAAGCAGGCGGAGAACTTCCGCAAGATGATCCTCGCCATGGCACGCGACATTCGCGTCATTCTCGTCAAGCTGGCCGACCGCACCGACAACATGCGCACGTTG
>JBBITY010000160.1:1601-6228 GCA_037440565.1 Desulfurellales bacterium | reverse complement strand
CGCGCAGGAAACGCTCGACATCTACGCCCCGCTGGCGCACCGGCTCGGCATCTACTGGATCAAGAACGAGCTGGAGGACAACGCCCTGCGCTACCTGCGGCCCGAGGTGTACTACCAGCTCAAGCGCAACGTGGCGAAGAAAAGGACCGAGCGCGAGCGCTACATCCGCGAGTTCATCGGCCTGGTGGGCAAGAAGCTCACCGAGGCGGGCATCGAGGCGGAGGTGTCGGGCCGGCCGAAGCACTTCTACTCGATCTACGACAAGATGCAGCGCGAGAACTTGCTCTACGACCAGATTTACGACCTCGTCGCGTTCCGCATCATCGTCGACACGGTGACCGAGTGCTACGCCGCGCTCGGCGTCATTCACGCCAACTGGAAGCCGGTGCCGGGCCGTTTCAAGGACTACATTGCGCTGCCCAAGAACAACATGTACCAGTCGCTGCACACCACCGTCATCGGGCCGTACGGCGAGCGCGTCGAGGTGCAGATCCGCACCCATGAGATGCACCGGGTTGCCGAGTTCGGCATCGCGGCGCACTGGAAGTACAAGGGCGGCGAAGCGGTCGGTGCCGCCGAGGCGCAGCGCTTCGCCTGGCTGCGGCAGCTCCTCGAATGGCAGCAGAACCTCTCCGACCCGCAGGAGTTCCTCGGCTCGGTCAAAGAAGATCTGTTCAGCAACGAGGTGTTCGTGTTCACGCCCAAGGGCGACGTGTTGAACTTCCCGGAAGGCTCGACGGTGATCGACTTTGCGTACCGCATTCACTCCGAGGTCGGCCACCATTGCGCCGGCGCCCGAGCGAACGGCCGCCTGGTGCCGCTGCGCTACCGCCTGCGCAATGGCGACACGGTCGAGATCGTCACCACGACGAGCCAGACGCCGAGCAAGGACTGGCTCAATTACGTCAAGACCAGCCGCGCCAAGGCGCGCATCCGCAACTGGCTCAAGTACCAGCAGCGCAGCCGCAGCCTGGCGGTCGGGCGCGAAATTCTGGAGCGCGACATCGCGCGCCATCACCTCGACTTCAAGCGGCTGCAAAGAGAGGGGAAGCTGCAGCAGGTCGCGCAAGCGCTATCGGTCAAGGACGAGGAGACCCTCATCGCCAGCGTGGGCTACGGCAAGATCACCACCCGGCAAGTGTTGAGCCGCCTCCTGCCGCCGGAGCAACTGGAGCAGCGCGCGGCGCGCGAGGAGGGCGCGCTGCGAAAGCTCATGCGGCGCGTGTCCGGGCAGGGCAACGGCGTGCGCGTGAGCGGCGTGGAGGACGTGCTCGTGCGCTTCGGGCGCTGCTGCGATCCGCTGCCCGGGGAGCGCATCCTCGGCTTCATCACCCGTGGGCGGGGCGTGACGGTGCACACCATCGATTGCCCGCGGGTGCTGGAAAGCGACCCGCAGCGCCGCATCGAGGTGGTATGGGAAAGCGGCGCGAGCGGCGTGCGGCCGATCAATCTCGAAGTGGTGTGCGTCGACGAACCCGGCATGCTGGCGGCGATCACCAAGTCGATCAGCAGCGTCGGTGTGAACATCAGCCGCGCCCACGTCCACAGCACGCCGGAGAAGCAGGCCCTCAACAGCTTCGAGATCATGGTGGGGACGGCGGACCAGCTCAACCGCGTCATCCGCGCCATCGGCCGGCTGCGCGGCGTCATCAGCGTCAGCCGGCCCCGGGCGTGAGGGCGTATTATGAAGAAATCCCGGCGCGGACAGGTCGTATCACCGACGGAAGGGCGGGAGCAGTGCTCCCGCCCTCAAGAGTGGAGCGGCGTTGTGCCGGCACCAGCGTGGGGATCGAACAAGCGAACCCTGAAAGGGCGCAACTCACTTTGCGAGGTCGGGAGTCTCGCCCCTCCAGGGCCGGGACCCGCGCCTTGGGATGTCCCAGGGCGTCGCCCTGGGCTATCGAATGGCTACCCCTTCGGGCTGCTACCTCCGATGGCGATGGCGTCGATCTCGACGCGCGCTCCCCGCGGCAGGGCGGCCACACCGACCGTTGCCCGGGCCGGGTAGGGCGGTTGCATGTGGCGGCCGTAAACCTCGTTGACGGTGGCGAAGTCGGCGAGGTCGACGAGGTAAATGGTCGTCCGCACGACGGCGCGGAAACTCAGCCCACAGGCTGCCAACACGGCGCTCAGATTCCGCAGGACCTGCTCCGCCTCGGCTGCCGTGCCACCGGGCACGAGGTTCCCCGTTTGGGGGTCGAGGCCGATCTGCCCGGAGAGGAAAACCAGGTCACCAGAGCGAACCGCCTGACTGTACGGGCCGACCGCCGCGGGCGCCGCCTCGGTGTGGATGGCCTGGATGGACATCTGGGGGCAGGTGTTAGGGTGTTAAGGTGTTAGGGTGTTGGGGGTCCGCGGGGGCTATCAGGGATTGCCGGGCTCTGAGAACGCTTCTCCCTTAACAGCGTAACCCCCAGCAGCGTAACAGCCTTCCTGCCTATGCGGCCTTCAGCACCTTGCCCGAGCGCAGGCAGCGCGTGCAGGCGAGGATGCGGCGGACGGTGCCGTTGAGGTTGGCGCGCACCCGCTGGAGGTTCGGCTTCCAGCGGCGCTTCGTCTTGTTGTTCGCGTGGCTGACATTGTTGCCGACCGACGGCCCCTTGCCGCACACGTCACACGTTCTGGCCATGTTGCTTGACTCCGTATCTCTGGTCCCGCGCCCCTGCCCCTGCCCGGTTAGTCGCGTATCCGAGGTCGAAACGGCTACCACACGCACGGGTGCGACGCAACGCGCCACAGTCCGCCTTTTAGGGCCACGGCGAAGTCACCACGGAGCCCGTTTGCACGGTGGCTCGGCCGAAGACCACGCCGACAATCGACCGTCATGCCCGCGAAGCCTGTCCTCGCGAACGCGGGGAGCGGGAATCCATGCTTGTCGCGTTCCCATCCTCCCCACCTGGATGCCCGCCTCCACGGGCGTGACGACCGAGCATCCCTTGCGTTGCGGGCGTCGGCTGGCGATAGGTACCCCTGGGTACAATTGCGGTGCCCGATCTTCGAGGGTTTCCTCGCCCGGGCAGTTGTCGCCGCAGTCGGGTTCCTGCGCCATAAGCCACAGGCAGCGGCCGAGGAGTGCGCCATGAAGGCTCCAAAGATTCGTGTCCAACCCGGCGGTGATGATGGGGAAGCCCGTGGTAGAGGGCACGCGCATTACCGTGGAACTGATTCTGGAGAAGCTCGCAGCGGGCGAGACGGTTGAGCAGATCCTCGCGGCTCATCCGCGCTTGGCGCGCGAGGCATCCAGGCTGCGCTGGGATTCGCTGCCGATGCTTCGAGACGCGCCTTGCGGCGCTCCTCAGCATGAGCGGTTTTTCCTTCTGCCACACAACATGTTCCCGTCGCCCTGAGGAGCCGCGAAGCGGCGTCTCGAAAGGCGGCGCACTTTTTCAACGGGCTGTTAAGGCCGCGAGCCACGACCCAGCTCCCGCATGCGCCGGATCAGCGCTGTAGTCGAGTATCCCTTGGCGTACGGGAGTGACTTCACCGCGCCGCCACCGGCGCGGACGACATCGGCGCCGACGATGCGGTCGGGGCTCCAGTCACCGCCTTTGACCAGGACGTCCGGCTGAAGCTGGCGAATCAATTCGTAGGGAGTGTCCTCCTCAAAGATGGTGACGTAGTCGACCATCTCCAGGGCCGCCAGCACCTCGGCCCGGTCGCGCTCGGGGACGAACGGCCGGCCCTTTCCTTTGCCGAGCCGGCGCGCGGAGCGATCGCTGTTGACGCCCACCACGAGCACGTCGCCCAAGCGCCGCGCCGCGCGCAGGTAGCGGACGTGGCCGGGATGGATGAGATCGAAACAGCCGTTGGTGAAAACGACGCGCTTGCCTGCGCGGCGCAGCGACGCCAGGCGGCGCTTTAGAGACTGACGGCTGAAGACCTTGCCGCGCATGGGTCGTGCTGCGTTTACCTCGCACCAGTTCAAAGCGCCAGAGTCTGCAGCAGCGAGGATGGCACCGCAGGCGTTCTTCCCGCTGGCGGCCGTTTGCTCTCGCCGCCACCGGCTCACTGGCGCACGGGCTCACCGGCTCACGACCACCGCGTATTGTAAAGTCCGGACCCCGATGTTAGGAACCGCGCATGCCTGACTATCGCCGTCGGGCGGTGCGGGAAAGCATGACCGTCCGCCTCGACGTGAACGGCATGATGGCAGACGCCATCGGCGGGGAGGGGGTGACGCGCGGGGAGGTGGAGGCGCTGGCCGCGCGCGCCGCCGAGATCGCGCGCGACTTGCAAGCCCGCCGCGCTGCCGGGGAACTGGCCTTCTACAATCTGCCGGAGCAGACGGAGGTGCTGAAGGCGATCACCACCCTGGCGAGTGCCGTGCGCGAGGAGGCAGATACGCTGGTGGTTCTGGGGATCGGCGGTTCGGCCCTTGGCGCCAGGGCGATTCTCAATGCGCTCGGCGACGGAAAAGTGCGGGTAATCGTCTCCGACAATATCGATCCCTGGAGCTTCGGCCGCCTGCTCGACGGCCTCGACCTCAGCCGGACGGCATTCAACGTCATCAGCAAATCCGGCGAGACCGCCGAGACCATGGCGCAGTTTCTGGTCGTGCGCGACCGCCTCCTGCGCGCCCTCGGGGCCATCGACTATAAGAAGCGGGTCATCATCACCACCGACCCCG
>JBBITY010000160.1:0-1557 GCA_037440565.1 Desulfurellales bacterium | reverse complement strand
GGATTTCGCGACCTCCTGGTGCCCGCCGGCGTCGGCGGGCGCTTCTCGGTGCTGAGCAGCGTCGGGCTGTTTCCCAGCGCCGTCGCCGGCATCCGGATCGAAGATCTGTTGGCCGGCGCATCCTGGACGGCCGCGCGCACGCAATCTCCCGTACTGTGGGAGAATCCGGCCCATCTGTTCGGTGCCCTGCTTTATTTGGCGGAGACGCGCCGGCGGAAGAACATCGTCGTGCTCATGCCGTACAGCGATCGCCTGCAGCAGCTCGCCGCCTGGTTTGCGCAGCTCTGGGCGGAGAGCCTGGGCAAGGCGGTCGATCTGGAGGGCAACCCGGTGCATACGGGGCAGACGCCGCAGGCGGCCCTGGGCGCCACGGACCAGCACTCGCAACTGCAACTGTACCTCGAAGGCCCGCACGACAAGGTAATCGTCATGCTGCGGGTCGAGGACCACGGGCGCGAAATCGAGGTTCCGGCTGCATACGCCGACCTCGAAGGCGTGGGCTACCTGGGTGGACACGGCCTCGGCGCACTGCTCAACATGGAGCAGCGCGCGACCGAGCTGGCACTGCACAAGCGCCAGCGCATGGTGATGACCTTCACCCTGCCACAGGTGAACCCGTTCACCCTCGGCCAGCTCTTCTACCTGTTCGAGGTTGCGACGGTGTTCGCCGGCGCCCTGCACCGAATCAACGCCTTGGACCAGCCGGCGGTGGAGGAGGGCAAGCGGCTCACCTACGGGTTGGCAGGACGCAAAGGATGGGAAGATCGCAAGGCGGAGGTGGAGCGGTGGTTGGCGGGCAAACGGACGCAGTACGTCCTGTGAGCCAGACGGCCCCCGCCGGCCGGCGCGTCCGGGTTCTGCCGCCAGAGGTGGCGAACCAGATCGCCGCCGGCGAGGTCGTCGAGCGGCCGGCCTCGGTGGTCAAGGAGCTGATCGAGAACTCGCTCGACGCCGGCGCCCGGCGCATTCTCATCGAGCTGGAGGACGCCGGCAGCGGCCTGATTGCGGTCGTCGACGACGGCGAGGGCATGAGCGCGGAGGACGCTGTCTGTGCCTTCGCCCGCCACGCGACGAGCAAGCTCACCTGCGCGGCCGATCTCGAGCGCATCGCCACCCTCGGCTTCCGCGGCGAGGCCTTGGCCAGCATCGCCGCGGTGTCGCGGACGACACTGGTGACGCGCCGGGCCGAGGACCTGAGCGGGACGCGCGTGCTGGTGCAGCACGGCACCGTGATCGAGGCGCGCGAGGCCGGCGCGCCCGTGGGGACGCGCATCGAGGTCGCGGACCTCTTTGCCAACACGCCCGCCCGGCGCAAGTTCCTCAAGTCGCCGCCCACCGAGGTCGGCCACGTCAGCGAACTGGTGACCCGGACGGCGTTGGCGTGGCCGCAGGTCGCGTTCACCCTTCGGCACGGCGGTCGTACTCTGATCGAGCTGCCGGCTGCGGCGGAGGACGGGGAGCGCGTGCGCCAAGTGTTCGGTCAAGAGCGCGGACTCGCCATGTTGCCCTTCGCCGGGCGCGGTGTCGCCGGGTATACCTGCGGCTGGCTGAGCAATT
>JBBITY010000159.1:0-7567 GCA_037440565.1 Desulfurellales bacterium | reverse complement strand
AGCATGACGGCCAGGAGATCACGGACACCGACCATCGCCAGCAGGTCGTCCCCGCCCGCGTAGATCACCTTCCCGAGGTGTAGCTCCTCGACGACGATTCGGGCCACCGTGCTCGAAAATCCGTTCAAGGCCCGCGACAACGCTGTGTGATAGGCCGGCGATACCGGCGCCTTCATTTTCAGGTAGTCGTCGAGGGGTGCGCTCACTTCCGCTCTCCGAGCAGCCTCCGCCCGGACCTGTGGGTGCCACAGCTCCGCGTAGGTGGGTCGCCCGCAGCTTCCCGTTCCCGACAGCCAGGCGCCCATGTGGTCGCCGTCCATGAGCAGGAGGGCGTAGTAAGCCTCCGGGCGCCAGCGTTCCGTGGTGCCGCGTACTTCTTGCAGGGTATCTTCAAGCGCGGTTTCGATCGCGCGCCGCTTCCGTTCGAACTCACGTTGTTTCGCCTCGCTTCTTGCCTCTCGTGCGTGTTCGCGAAGGTCATCAAGAACGGCTGGGAGGCCACGAACGACAGCGGCGAGTGCCTCGGTGCAGTTGTCCAGCTCCAAGGCCAGGCGGCGTGGTAGGGATACCCGCGCTTGTGCCTCAAGCGATTCCAGCTCGTTCTGAAGGCGCTGAAACGCAGGGCGCTCCTTCAACTTGCTTTCCGCACAGACCAGTTCATTCAGCGTGCTTGCCAGGGCCATTGTGTGTGTGGAGACGACGTAGCGCTGCAAGCCGGCAAGATCTTCGATTTGCGTTCTGACCTCCTCGGCGAACAGCGCAGGCCAGAGTCGTTTGAGGGTACACCATGCGCAGAGGCGCTCGCCCTCGCGCGCCCATGCGGGGCGCCGGGCGTGGACCTGGCGCCAGATGTCCTGCTCGCCGGTGCTGCCACGTGCGCGATCGAGTCGAGCGCGATCGGTGGTCAGCCATTCTCGCTCGCCGCAGAGCGTGCAGCGGTAGCCATACTCCGGCTGCTGCGCGAAGCACCGGGCCGTCTTCGCCGCCGCGGACGCGCGGTCGGTCAGATCGTACAACGCCGGGTAGAGCACGCCGGGATACGGCTCGAAGAATACCGAGCCCTCGACTGTCAGCTCCTTGCTCAAGAGATCCCAGGCCGTGGTCCCCAGAAAACCCGGCTTGCGCGCATTCTCGGCCGGGACGAAGGTGCCCAGGGCGGCCTTCAGGGAATCCACCGACGCGACCTTCGCATCGCTCGTGAACTGTATGAGGGACCACGGCGCGGCCGCCCAATGGATTTCGGGGAACTCGGTGAGCTGCCGCGCGAGCTGTTCCCGGCCATCCTGTCCTTCTTCGTCCGAGCGACGGGTCGCCTCGAGGATTCGAGACCAGGCCCGTCCCGCTTGCTCCCTGGCCCACCTACGCGATTCCTGGGTGATCTTGTCAGCGATGTCCCTCACCTGAGAATGCGGAACCAGCGCCAGGAACCGGTTCGGTAGGGTTGCCGAGAAGAGCGGGTTAGCGTCCGATTTGATACGTTTCCAGTCCGGCTTCCGTTCCCCGTCCTCGAAACGAACACCGTTGTCTTCAAGCCACACGTCCACGAGCGGCACGCCGTGCAGATCCGGAAACAGGATCGCGTCGGGACCGAACTGCTTGCACACGACCTTCATTGCCTCCCACGCAAGGCGGGAGAGCAGATGGGAACCTGCCCACAAGTCCGATGTGCTCCTGGCCTGCGCAATGAAAGACTGCACCGGCCCGAGGCTCACGGAAAGCAGCGCCGGCGTGTCGCCGCCGGCCATCGCCCCCGCGAACGCGGAAACCAGACGCAGATGTTCCCAGATGGAATGGTCAGGGACGCGAGTTTCGGCGGGCAGGACACGCCAGAGCGCTCCCAGCTTCGGGGCGGGAGACTCGGGTCCGAATCGCCAAAGTTGCAGGAAGGTTCGCTTCCAGTCGACGGCACCGTTCGGCTTGGCGATGAGGCGCTCCAGGTGGTCGAACGAGACCGCCTTGATGGCCTCGAAGTCGATCTCCTCGAGCTTCTTCAGGTCGTACTCGGTACCGGACAGAGGATGGATCAGGACGGGGCTCTTCGCGAAGTCCACCCGGGCCCAAGGTTGGTAGTGTCTCTCGGCGTCCTGGGGAAACTGCGGACGATCGGCAGCCGCGGCCCACCAGTCGGCTTGCTGCACGATGGCCTTTAGCTCATCAGGCAAGCCGTCGCCCTCGAAGAGGTTCTTCATCAGACGCGACACAGTGCCGCCCGTGTGGCCGGCCGGGTCCCGCAGTAGCACAAGCGCCTTCTCCGCGGGGTCGTGGACCCAGGCGGCAACTTTCACCTGCCAACGCAGATGGTCACGTGCGTCGGTCATTCCTCGCAACCCTGACCCTGACTCTTTCCCGCGGGTGGTGTGGAAGGGCGGAGGAAAACGCGGCAATCAAGGGGGTGGCGGCGCAGCACCGCTCCGCCGCTCGAGAGTTGGCCGGGTCCGCCCGCGCAGGTAGTTGGGCGCGGGAGCAGCGCGCCCGTTGACCACGGCGGAGCAGTGCTCCGCTGCTCAACGGCCAAGCCGTGTGCGCCACGGGCCGCGCTTGAGCGCTGGAGCGCCGCTCCCGCCTGCGGCGTTGAGGAAACCGCCATCATCCCCGTCCCTCCACGATGGCGCGGACCCGGCCGTGGATGCGGCCGGCGAATTGCTCGATGGCCCGGTAGGCCTCCTCCTGCGTGCCCCACACGTACTCGTGCCGCTTGCGCTCCTCGGCCTGCACGTTGCGCAGGTCGTCAATCGCGTCGAGGATGCCGCGAATGCGTTCCTTGAACTCATCGCTCACGACGTACGCCAACAGTCGACCCCCCTTGGTCTCCCGATCCGTCCGCTCGGCACTCGCGCGCGCCAATTCAATCAGCGCCCCGCGAATCACGTCAATGACATAGGTCATCTTCGACGGGTGGACGAGCAGCACGCCGTCGCGCGCGCAGAAGTCCCGCTCTCCCGCCGGGAAGGCGGTCGTGACCAGCACCACATAGGGCGTGCTGTACTGCGTCCGATAGCCGCGCGCCTTTTCCACGTGGGCCGACAAGAACGTCTTGACGTTCTTGCTCTCGTACACGATGCAGCCGCACGGTTCGCCCCGCTCGCGCACGTGATGCAGGACATCTGCTCCATTGGTGCCCCGCGGGACTGGCTCGATGACATCCTCCGGGTAGGCTCGCCGCAGCCGCTCGATCAGCTCCTCCTCGGACACCGCACCGAGATCGTCCGCGGTCTTGCGTTCGAGCCGCCGCTTCAAGCCGTCGACCTGCTTCTGCAACGACTGCTGCACGCGCGCCGCTTCGACGCAGGCTTTGCGATAGCCCTCGTCGAACTTCAGCTTCGCCGCCGCTTCGAGCGCCTTGGCGCGCTGGGCCAGTGCCTGCTCGCGCGCCGCAACCGCCGACTCGCGCTTCGACAGCTTGGCCAGCTCCGCCCGCACCTGGGCAGCGGCCTGCTCCTGGAGCTGCTTCTCCAACACCTTGAGCCGCGCCTGCTCCTCCGCGCGCACCCGCGCGCGAATCGCTTCGAGCTGGCGCCGCGTCACCGGCTGCCCGCAGTACGGGCAGACGTCGCGCTGCGGGAGCGAGTGAATCATCGCCTGTGTGTTCATGCGCGCCCTTGTAATGCCGCAATGCTGCCGCGTCGAGAGGCGAGGCGAAGACGGCAACGTTGGCACCAAGAACAACATTGACACTCTCAGAGTTCGGGAGAGACCCCCCGGGGTAGAGCAATGCTCCACCCCTCATGAGTGGCGCCGGCACAACGCAGCCCCAGGCTCGCGGGCGGGAGCACTGCTCCCGCCCGTCCGCCGGTGTCATGCAAGGTCCCCAGTGGGATTCTTTCACATGCTCTCATTCCCACGAGACGGCGATTGCGTCCGGCTGGAGTGTCAAACCGTGATGGCGCTTGCCTTTCGGTCCCCACCTCTTGATCTCGTAGGGGGTGCTGCCGCCTTTGAGGCAGCGCCGAAGCTCGGCGTTGATCTTCGGCACCTCGGGTAGAAAGTTCTTGATGCTCCATTGCGCAGCGCTGACCCCCGCGCTGCGTTGCTTCCGCATCCACCCGCTCAGTCGCTCGCGAAACGGCCCGTCAATGTCGTCCTTGGAAACAAAGCACACAGGGCAACCAACACACCCCGATTGCCGGCATCCGTTGCGCCGACGTTCGGCCAGCAAGGCGTAAATGGCGGTACGAACCGGCGAGAGGCGAACGCCTCGGTTGCCGCAGATGACGAGGTGCTCCTCTGCCTGCACCGAGACCCGCGCCGCGGTCAGCACGTCGATCTCCCCTTGCAGTTGTGCCACGAGGCTGGAGAAATTCTCCGTCGCGCGTTTGCGGATGTCGCCAATGGCCCGCAACCGCGGAAACGGCAGCTCGGCCAGCTCGATATCGATCTCGCTGGTCTTGACGCGAACGGGTTGTTTCCCCGGCCCGCGATAGCAGTGGAAGGCGTCGCGCCGCCCGTGTGGCCGAAAGAAAAAGTCCGTGCCCTCGAGCTCCGGTGGGTGGACGAGGACGTGCGACAGCCGATCCTCCGCGCGCCCATAGAGCATCATCGCCGCGCCCAGCAGATAGCCCATGGTCTTGCGCCCGCCGGCGATCGACGCGTGCAGCGGGGGATCGCCGGCGCGCGTATGGCTGCGAACGAAGTCCGCGATCTGGTCGCCGGCCGCTTCGCTGTCGGCGGGCGAGCGCACGTCCCGCAGCGGCGCTCCGTGCGCGTCGCGCAGCACCGCGATCCGGCGCGGCGAGAACCGACAGCGCTTCGCGGCCGGATAGGCAGCCGCGAGCCGTTTCCAGTGGTCGCCCTTGCCCCAGAGGGCGTCGACGATCGCCTGCCGCCCCGTCTCCGTCGTGAGGACGTCGATGCCGCCGATGGCGACACCGCGAGACAGGAGCGCAGAGACGGTCTCGGTAATGATCTGCGGCGACGCCCCGGCGACGAAGACGAGATGCTGACCGGCCATCTTCCCCCTCCGGCCTTTGGCGCTCGTAGAGCAACGAGGCGCCCGGAGTCAAGCAGCCCGTGGCGCCGTGCTCCACGCCTCGAGGGGCCGCGGCGCCGCGCCCCCGCGCGCGCCCTTGCGTGCCGGAGCATCGCTCCGGCAGCACCGTCAAGGCGCCGTGAAGACGCCGTGCGAGCGGACGCGCAGGTCGGCGTTCTCCCGGCGCGCCGTGCGCCGGAGGAAGCAGCGCGCGCTCCGATCGCCGCGCAGGTAAGCGTCGAAGAACGCGGCCGCGACGGCGCGCGCCAGCTCGTGGTGCCGCACGGCGCCCATGGCGGGCCCGGCGGGCACGGGCTCCTCGCACGGCAGCGGACAGCGCGGCGCCGGATCGATCCCGACCGCCTCGTCGCCCAGCGGCGGCATCTCGAGGTCGAACGCGCCGAGCGCCGTGCAGCCGATGGCGTCGAAGTGCTGCGACTGGTCGAAGTACACCGCGAAGGCGGAAAAGCCGGTGTGCGATCCGTTGCGCAGCCGCACCATCAACTTCGGCGCGCCGGCCAGGCGATAGTTGCGACCGGCGTTCTTCCGGAAGGGCACGAGCGAGTCGCTGTCCCCGTGCAGCAGGAGCAACGGCGCGGCCGTCGTGTCGAAGAAGGCGTCCGTAAAAAAGCAGCCCGGGGCCGCCATCGGCAGCGCCGCTCGAATGCGAGCGTCGCGCAGATCGCGGTGAAACGTGACGAGGAGCGTGGTGAGCCCGCCGAGCGAGAGGCCGCTCGCTCCCACGCGCCCCGCGTCCGCCGCGGTCCCGAACTCGGCGAGCACCCCATCGAGGACGACGCTCCAGTCGCCGGGTTGGTTGCCGACGTCGGCCAGCGTGGGCCCGCCCGGCGCCCCGCCGTTCGAGAGCGGGTAGTCCGGCGCCGCGACGATGAAGCCGCGGCTCGCCAGGTGCTGGGTCAGGTAGCTCTCGCCGGTCCGGCTGTCGAGAAAGCCGTGGCTGTGGACCACGATCGGATACGGCGCTCCCGCAAGATCGACCGGCGCGTCGCGCGTTGCGCTGAGCGCCGGATACCAGATCTCGGTGACGAGCGTGCGCGCCGGCGCCCCCGGAAACGTGCCGTTCGGCGGCGTGGACCGGCTCGTGTCCACGAAGGTGACGGTCTTCACCCCGACCGGAAAGGAGCCCGCGGCCGTGTAGTCCGCCGTCGTGCGCGGCGTCACGCCCCGGCATGGCATCGACGCCTCCGCCCGCAACGCCGCCGCGCCCACGATCACGAGGACAATCCACAGCGTGGCGGTGCTGCGAAACTCGATCTGAGCCACCCTCGCCTCGGTCCCTCCCGCGCGTGATGCCGGAGGGAACAATCTGGCGCGCAAACGTTTCACTTGTTTGTCGGAACCCTCACCCTCTCCCGCCGGCGATGCGGGCCAAGCTCCGTGTGGATAATGCGGGAAGGGCGTCTTTGCTGTCAACCGCCACTTCGTTTGCTCGCACGGACCACTGTCTCGACATGGTAGGTGTGCGGGAACATGTCGACCGGTTGCACGCGGTCGATCCGATACCGTGCGGCGAGCACCCGCAGATCGCGCGCCAGCGTCGCCGGATCGCACGAGACATAGACGATGCGCGGCGGTGCCAGTGTCATGAGCGGCGCCAACACCGCGGCCGCGCCCCTGCGCGGCGGGTCGAGGATCGCCACGTCGAAGTGTTCGCCAGCCGCCACTATTCCCTCGATCGCGCGCTCCGCGCGGGCGCAGCGCACGCGCCACTGCGCAAGCCCGAGCTGACGCGCGTTGGCCGTGCCGTCCGCTGCGCTGCGCGGATTTTGTTCGACCGCGAGCACGGTGGCGCCGCGGCGCGCCAGGGGCAGCGAGAAATTCCCCGCGCCGGCGTACAGATCGAGGACGCGCAGATCGGGCCCGGGGTCCACCAGACGAAGCACGGTGCGGACGAGCAGTTGGTTGGCGGCCGGATTGACCTGGGTGAACGATCCCGCGTGCACGAGCAGCGATAGCTCCGGCTCCGGCGACACGCTGACGCGCAGGTCTCCCCACACGCGCTGCCAACCGCGTCCGCTGAGCATCAGGCCTGCGACCCCGGGGTGCGCGGCTCGCCACGCCGCGCAGCGCCGCCCGTCATCCCTCACCCAGGCACCTTCGACCTCGCCAGCCATGACCACGTCGTCGCTGCCATCGCCACAGCCGATGACCTCGATGCGCCGCACGGCGCAGCGCACCGCTCCGACCAGATCGGCGGCCCACGCGATGGCGGCGTCGACGGGTCGCGCGCCGAGCAGGCAATGCTCGACCGGGACGAGCGTGTGTGAACCCGCCGCATAGAAGCCTACGGCGCGCCGCTCGACGCGCAGTTTCAGGCGCTGCCGGTACCCGAACTCACGCGGCGATGGGAGTGGCGGAGCCACCGGCACATCCAGTCCGGCGATCCGCCGCAGGTGCTCGCGCACGATCTCGTGTTTGGCGTGCAGTTGCGCACCGTAAGTGAGATGCTGCCACGGACACCCCCCACACCGGGGGAGATAGAGGCACGGCGGATCGCGACGCTGCGGCGACCGGCGCAGGATGTTGACCACGTCTGCGTATGCGAACGCACGCCGCTCCTCGCGCACCACGGTTTCCACT
>JBBITY010000158.1:0-7598 GCA_037440565.1 Desulfurellales bacterium | reverse complement strand
ACAGGCGGTCCTGCATGCGGTTGCGCGCGTCTAGCCGATACTGAAAGCGCACTTCGCTTTCCTTCAAGCGCACGGCCTCGGCGAAGGACCGCTCCTCACCTGTGTTGGTCCACACTGCGGTGATCTCGGCCAGCTTTGCGTCGACGTCGAACGGCGCGGTGAGCACCACGCGGTTCGGGTCGCCGGAGCAAGCCAGCAGGAGCGCGATCGGAAGCAAGCAATACCACCGGAGGCCAGACGGGCGATGGGAGACAGGAGACCGGAGGACGGCACGTGACAGGCGGGTGGTGGACCGCATAGTCCCTCGCTACTCCGTCACTCGACCCCTTGCAACCAGCGGCCCCGGCGGCGTACGCTTTGGTCGTTCTGGGGAGGGAGCCGAACGATGGCAGCGCCGAGGATTATCGACGCGGACGTGCATTTCTTCGAGGGCCGGACCACCTGGCTGGATCGGATCGATCCTGTGTATCGCGATCGCGCTTTGCGCATCGTCGACGATGAGCGCGGCTTTCCCTGGCTGGTGTGCGGCGACCGCCGGCTGCACCTCGCGGAGGTGCACGTTCCGGGGCGCGTCGACCTGCTCGGCCACGGCCGCCGGCGCGAGCGCGAGTGGGACGGCACACGTCCGGTACCTTTCGAGGAGCACGTGCCGCCTGATTATACCGATCCGCACGCCCGGCTCCGCACGATGGACGCTGAAGGCGTCGAGGCCGCCATTTTCTTTCCCAACTTCGGCCTGGCGTGGGAGGACCTGCTGCGCGACGACCTCGAGGCGACGTGCGCCAACATGGCGGCGTACAATACTTGGGCGGCCGAGATCGCGGCGACCGCGCCGACGCGGCTCTTCGGCGTCGGCCACCTGACCTTGCGCGATCCGGCGTGGGCCGAGCGCGAGATCGGCCGCCTGGCGCGCGCGCGCATCCGCCTCGCGATGATCGGCCCGAACCCCGTGAACGGCAAGGCGCTCGCCCATCTGGACCTGGACCGACTGTGGGCGTGCTTTCAGGACCACGGGGTCGCGCCGGTTTTCCATGTCTCCCTGTTCGAGCGGCCCCTCCATCCGGCCTGGTACGAGCCGGATCCCGATCCGCTCAACAAGCTGATGGACATGGTCTTTCTCTCCGTCGGGCCGGCCGCGGCGCTCACCAACCTCATTGTCCACGGCAAGCTGGAGCAGTTTCCGCGTCTCCGCTTCGGCATCTTGGAGCTGACCGCCCGCTGGGTGCCGGAGTTTCTCATGCATCTCGACGGCGCATTCGAGTTCTATCGGCTCATGAACGGACGGCCGCTGACTGCGCTGCCGATGCCCCCGAGCGAGTACTTCAGGCGCCAGGTGCGCGTCGGGGTGTTCGGCGCCGAAGGCCCGGCCGCGCTCATTTCGCAGGTCGGCGAAGACACCTTCATGTGGTGCAGCGACTACCCACATGCCGAGGGTCTCGAACACAGTCTGCGCGATTATCGCGGCTTCGCCGCCGGTGTCTCGGAGCGCGCCGCCCAGCAACTCTTCGGCGGCAACGCGGCGTGGTTGCTGGGGATGGGGTGAGCGGGTGGGCCCGTGGGCCGGTGAGCCCGTAAGCACGTGAGCGGGTGAGCGCTGGCGACCCTAACTGCGCGACGATGGAGTCGGGCAGCCGCGCCGTGTAATAGCCATAGGCGTGCTCTTCGAATCCGCGCAGCCCGGATGCGACACGTCTGTGCTTGCGGGCCCACGGGCTCACGGGCCCACTGGATCACGCGGCTACTCTTCAACCCCCATGATCGTCGCGGCCACTCCTGATGCCGTCGCGCGGGCAGCCGCACACATCCGCGCCGGGGGCGTCGTCGCCTTTCCGACCGAGACGGTCTACGGACTTGGCGCCGATGCCACCAACGCCCTGGCGGTCGCGCGGCTGTTCGAGATCAAGCACCGGCCATCGTTTGACCCGCTCATCGTCCACGTCAGCGCATCCGAGGAATTACCGGCCTTGGTGACCGCCATTCCGCCGGCGGTTCACGAACTGGCCGCGCGCTTCTGGCCCGGACCCCTCACCGTCATCCTGCCCAAGACCGAGCGGATTCCCGACATCGTCACCGCCGGTCTCCCGTCGGTGGCCGTTCGCGTCCCGGATCATCCCGTCGCACTCGAACTGATCCGCCGTGCCGCCCGCCCCATTGCAGCGCCGAGCGCCAATCGGTTCGGCTATGTCAGCCCCACGGCGGCGGCCCACGTCGCGGAGCAACTTGGGCATCGAGTCGAGATCATCCTCGACGGCGGTTCTTGCCGCGTCGGCATCGAGTCCACCGTGGTGTCCTTCCTCGCAGAGCCGCCGCAGCTCCTGCGCGCGGGCGGCATCACCCTCGAGGACCTCGAAGCGGTGATCGGTCGCGTCGCCATTCCCACTGCGCGCCAGCCGGGCGTCGCGCCCGGTCAGCTCGACCGCCACTATGCGCCGCACACACCGGTCGATCTCGTCGAGTCGCCCGCGGCCGTCCCCGAGCGTGACCGCTGCGGCGCCGCATTGCTGCTGGTCCAGCCCACCGCGTATCCGCCTGGCTTTGCGCGTGTGGAAGTCCTCGCCGAGGACGGCGAACTCCGGCGCGCCGCGGCGAATCTCTTCGCCGCCCTGCGCCGGCTCGATGCCGGCGGGTTCACGCGTATCTACGCCGTCGCGATTCCCGAGCGCGGCCTCGGCCGCGCCATCATGGACCGACTCCAGCGAGCCGCGGCGTAGGGAGAAGGAGCCTGCGCGGCTCACGCACGGGGATCGGCGCAGGCGCATGCGAAGGGCGACCGGCAATGGGCGCCGCAGAGCGCCGAAAAATTCCTCCGGGGTGGAACGATCCTTCACCGCTCAGAAACGGTGCGCGTGCAACGTAGCGCCAGCCTCGAGGGCGGGAGCCCTGCTTCCGCCTCAAGAGACTGACGTACCACCCGTGGCCTGATTCTCGGGCGGTGAAGCGCAGCGCAGCCCCACCCCGCCGACTTCCTCACCGGCCCTCAGTCTGCCGTCAGACGCCGCAGGGCTTCGCGGTATTTCTCCGAGGTCTTGCGCACCACCTCCGGCGGCAGCGCCGGGGCGGGCGGCTCTCTGTTCCACCCGATGTCGGTGAGGTAGTCGCGCACGTACTGCTTGTCGAAGCTCGGTGGCGACGTTCCCGGAGCGTATTCCGCACGCGGCCAGAACCGGGACGAGTCCGGGGTCATGACCTCATCGATGAGAATCAGTCGCCCATCGTGAAAGCCGAACTCGAACTTCGTATCGGCGATGATGATGCCGCGCTGCTCCGCCCAGTCAGCTCCAAAGCGGTAGATGGCCAAACTCAAGTCGCGCACCTGTGCCGCCGTTTCCTTGCCGAGGACCTTCTCCGCTTCGGCGAAGGAGATGTTCTGGTCGTGTCGCCCCATTGGCGCCTTGGTCGACGGCGTAAAGATCGGCCGCGGCAAGCGGTCCGCCTGTCGGAGTCCCTTCGGAAGCGGCTCCCCGCAGACCGTGCCGGTCTGCTTGTACTCTTCCCATCCCGAACCCGCGAGATACCCGCGCACCACCGCCTCCACCGGCAATGGCTGTGCCTTGCAGACGATCATCGTGCGCTCGGCGAGGCGCTCCACCCAGGACGGCGGCACCACCTCTTCAAGGCGGCGCTGCAGCAAGTGGTTGGGCACGATGTGCTCCGTGCGGCCGAACCAGAAGCGCGACAGCGCCGTCAAGACCCGCCCCTTGTCGGGAATCGGCGTCGGCAGCACGACGTCGAAGGCGGACAGACGGTCAGTGGTGACGATGAGCAACGCGTCGCCCAGGTCGTAGATGTCGCGCACCTTGCCGCGGAACGCCAGGCGCAGGCCTTCGATTGCGGTCTCGAACAGCTCTCCGGTCATCGCGTCTTGGCTCGGGACAGGCCTCTCCCGCCGGTGATACGGGAGAGGGACCATCCTTTTCGCTTGTGATCTCTTACTCGACTGCCGCCGTCCGGTAAAGGCGCGTCGCGCGATTCCTTCCCCGAATGGCATGTAGTAATGGTCTGCCGTGCTCATGCGAGTCCTCGCTTCCCTGGTTGGGGTGTTGCCGGTGCTCGCTCTCACCGCGTGTCAGCGCAGCCCTACCGCGCAGCCGGCCGATATCCAGTACGGACGCGCAACGTGCACCGAGTGCCAGGCCACGATCGCGGACCCCCGCTTTGCGGCACAGTACGTCTCGCGCGACGGCGCGGCGAAGACCTTCGACGACGCCGGCTGCCTCATGCGCGCCCTGCGCCGCGAGGGCGACGCGCCGCGGGATGTGTACTTCCACGACCACGACAGCGACGCGTGGCTGCGAGCCGACCAGGCGTGGCTCGCACGCACGCCGAAGACGCGCTCGCCGCGCGGTTACGGCTGGGCCGCGTACGCGAGCTTTGCCGCAGCCCAGAACGCGGTCACCAGCGCCGGTAGCGGGGAGATTCTGCGATACGCAGAGGCCAAGCAGCGCATCGCGCAGCCATAGGGGCCTTGCTCGCAAAGGGTGGGGCAGGCCTCCGTGCCTGCCGGATTGCGCAGCCAGGGACGCCTTGGCCACCGAACCGCCCCTTCTCGCCTTGCCGCGTGAGGCGCCGCGGCGATAAATGAGCGCGTGCCGCGCAACCGCCGCGTGGGAGATAGACCTCCGCCGTCCGTTCGGATCGCGTTCGCAGCGGTTCTGACCGGCTACGCTTTCGCCCTGCAATTCGCGACGCCGCATCTCGGTTCACTCGACGCGTACTACCACATCCGTTACAGCGCGGCGTTGGCGAACGCGGGCTGGCGAAATTTTCCCCCTCTTTTTGCGGCCCTGCCGCTGACGATCTTGAGCGCCGACCGCTATTACGACCACCATTTGCTCTTCCATCTCTGGCTGGTGTTTTTCACACACGGCGATCTCATTTTCGGTGCGAAGCTCGCCGCCGCACTCGGTGCCGCCGGAGCCTTTCTCAGCGCGTATGGCTTGCTTCTCTGGCGGCGGGTCCGCCGGGCGGAGTGGTGGAGCGTCGCCCTGCTCGCCGTGGCGCCGGGCTTTCTGTACCGGATGGAAATGCCACGCGCGCAGGCATGGGGGGTGGTGTGGCTGATGGTCGCACTCGCACTGCTCTTCCGCGGCCGCTCCCGGTGGCTCGTACCGGTGGCGTGCACCTTCACGTGGGTTTATGACGGCTTTCCGGCCATTCTCGCGCTCGCCGCGGCCGCGATGGTTGCTCACTGGCTGTTGCGCGGAACTGTGCTCTGGCAGCCGCTCGCCGCGGCCGCCGGCGGCATCGTGCTCGGCCTGGTGGCCAATCCATACTTCCCGCGCAATCTCTCGTTCATCGCTGCTCACTATGCCGACAAGCTCCGTCTGGACGACGCGGTTCGCGTCGGCAGCGAGTGGTATCCGCTGCCGCTGTTTGAATGGCTCGGCTGGGGCGGCCTCGTCGCCGTTCTCGTCGCCGTTGCGGCGCTGCTCTACCGCCAGCGCGCGGCGCTCGACGCCGACCGGCTCACAGCTGCTTTGGCGGCCATGATTTTCTTCTCCCTCTTCTGGCGTTCGGCGCGCTTTCTCGAATATGCAGTCCCTTTTGGCGCCGTGGCCCTCGCCTTCTTATTCCACCATCCGGCCGACGAACTCGTGCGGAAGCTAGCGCGCCACCGGCGCCGCTGGCTGGCGGCCGCCCTGGTGGCATGGCTCGTCGCCAGCACAGTGATCGCGGCCGTCCATCTCCGCCGCCGGCCGCCCGCGTCTCGCTATCGGGCAGCGTCCGCGTGGATCGCGTCGCACACTCCCCCCGGTTCGCTGATCTTCAATACCGATTGGGACGATTTTCCTCTGCTCTACTTCCACAACCCGGCCAATGCGTACGTCATCGGGCTCGACCCCACCTATCTGGCGCGACGCGACCGAATGCGCTACGAGGCGTGGCGGCGCATCAGCGACGGAGAGGAAGTCGAGCCGGCTCGGGCGATACGCACGCAGTTCGGGGCGCGCGTTGCGTTCACCGACCGTCGCCACGACCGGTTCATTGCAGCGATGGATCGCGATCCTCTCGCGCAACGCGCCTACGAAGACGAGGACGGCATCGTGTACGAGCTTCAGGAGTGACGACGAGTGGACAGCGCAAACCTCAGAGCCACTGAGATGACGGAGCAACGCACCGAGCCCCCCATCGCAGGGGAATCTGGAATCAACCCGAGTCGGAAAAGAATGCCTCGCGCAAAGGCACCAAGTCGCGAAGGAGGAATGACCTCGGACCTGGTGCCTCCGAGAATGATCTCCTTGAGGTTTTCTCTGTGTCCTCCGCGCCTCCGCGGTGAGATTTTCCTTCGGATTGGAGCCGGGTCGCAGGAACCGACATGAGCGCTGAACGAGCGAAGGCGCCGCGCCGGCCGCCGAATCTCTTGCGGCCCTCGCGCAGCCCGTTTCTCTACCGCATCCTGGCGGCGATGATTCTGCGCCGCGAGCTGTACGAGGACGTCGCGGCGGATCGATACGCCACGGGACCGGCCATCGCGGTCGTGTGCGTTTCGGCGGTTGTCCGCCATGTCCTCGCCCCGTCGGCCATCATGCAGATCTTTCAGGAAGAGGGCATTCCCACGTGGGGCGTGCTCGTCATCATCCTCCTGTCGGTCGTCTTCTGGCTCCTGTTCGCTACGCTCGTCTTCGGGATTGCCACGCTGCTCGCCGGGGGGCCGGTTGGCTACCCACGCCTGCTCCGCTGTCTCGGCTTCGCCGAAGCGCCGTCGCTGCTCGGCGTCATCCCGTTCGCCGTCGGTGGCATCTGGTTCGTCTCCCTGCGCATCGCCGTCTGGTTCTGGCTGCTGGCGGCGACGATCGTAGCCGTCCGCGCCGCCCTGGCGGTCACGACCGCCCGGGCGGCGGCAATCAGCAGCCTCGGTTTTGCCATGTACATCGTCCTCGATCTGGCGACGCGGGGGTGAGGGAAGAGAGGGGTCGAGGGTTCAGGGATTTGGTCGAGAGCGGCGATGGCCGCTTGCCCCGTCATGGGCACTGTGGAACAGTGCGCGGCGTGCGAGGAAAGGAATCCCTATGACGGATGCAGCGCAGACCATGGAGCCGAAGAAGGAACGGCCCATCGTCCCGTTCCTGCGATTGGGGGACAAACCTCACCTGCTCGGCCTCAGGTGTCGGGCGTGCGGTGCAACGTACTTGAAAGGCGCGCGCGTCGCCTGCGCGAAATGCGGCACCGCGGGCAACTGCGAAGAAATCGCACTCGGCGATCACGGCACCTTGTGGGTCTACTCGATTGTTCACCAGTCGGCACCCGGCATCCCGACGCCATACGTTGCGGCGATCGTCGACCTACCGGAGAAGGTGTCGGTGCGCTGCACTCTGATCGACGTGGAACCGGATCCCGCCAAGATCCCGTTCGGCATGCCGGTGCGCATGGTGACGCGGACGGTCCGCACCGATAAGGATGGCAACGACGTGGTCGCCTTCTTCTTCCGCCCGGCGTAACGTTGAAACCGATGAAGGGTTGCACTCTGGAGACGCGGCGATCCATCGCGGGCTGGCACCCGCAACCCAAAGGTGGAAGATGTCCTTCATCATGCCCGCGGAGGCGGGCCTCTGATGAAGAATCGATTCTTCAATCTGATGCGGGCTGCGCCCCGCACC
>JBBITY010000157.1:0-7603 GCA_037440565.1 Desulfurellales bacterium | reverse complement strand
ACGGCACCGACACGTGTTCCGGCGGCTCGTGCGGCCATAGCGGCGATCCCTGCGCTGGCGGCCCCGAGTGCAACAACGTCTGCAACGAGGGCGCCGACAACTGCGCCGTGACCGGCGGCACGCCGTGCACCGACGACGGCAACGTCTGTACCAACGACGAGTGCGATGGCGCGGGCGCCTGCACGCATCCGAACAACACCGCGCCGTGCGACGACGGCCTGTTCTGCAACGGCACCGACACGTGTGCCGGCGGCTCGTGCGGCCACAGCGGCGATCCGTGCGCCGGCAATGGGGAGTGCAACGACGCCTGCAACGAGGCCGAGGATAGTTGCGCCGATCCCGAAGGGACGCCGTGTACCGACGACGGCAACGTCTGTACCGACGACAAATGTGACGGCAGCGGCGCCTGCTAGCATCCGGACAACACGGCGCCGTGCGACGACGGCCTCTTCTGCAACGGCACCGACACCTGTGCCGACGGCTCATGCGGCCACAGCGGCGATCCCTGCGCCGGCAATGGGGAGTGCAACGACGCCTGTAACGAAGACGCCGACTCCTGCGCCGATCCCCAGGGAACCCCGTGTACGGCCGACGGCAACGTCTGCACCGACGACGTCTGCGACGGGGCCGGCAACTGCGGGGTGAACAACACCGACCCCTGCGACGATCAGAACGTCTGCACGATCAACGACACGTGCAGCAACGGCGAGTGTACGGGCGAGGGCCCCAACTGCGACGACGGCGACCTGTGCACGGTGGATTCGTGCAACCTCATCGACGGGTGCACCCATGAGGCGGTGCCGGCCACCGGCTGCCGCACCGCGCTCAAGTCCCTGCTCCTGTGGAAGGACAAGGACGATAATGCGAAGGACAAGCTGGTCTGGAAGTGGATCAAGGGCCAGGCAACCAATCAGCCCGAGTACGGCGATCCGACCGACAGCACCGACTACGCGCTCTGCATCTATGCGGGGACGACCGCGGCGTACGTGGTCGGGGTGAACGTGCCGGCCAGCGGCACGCTGTGGAGCGCGCTCAGCGACAAGGGGTACAAGTACAAGGACGGGGCTGGCGCCAACGACGGCGTCCAGACGGCCCTGGTGAAGGGGAGCGATCAGCCCAAGTCGAAGGCGCTGGTCAAGGGCAAGGGCGCCGGCCTGCCCGACCCGACGCTTGGTGACCTCCCGGCACCGATCACCGCTCAGCTCATCAACAGCACCACCAGCGTGTGCTGGGAGAGTCAGTTCGACGACGGCGACATCCTCAACAACACCGCGGATATGTTGAAAGCGAAGGCGCAGTGAGGGTTAGCGGCCGGTGTGCCGGTGTGCCCGTGAACTTTGACGGCGCACCGGCCACCGGCTACCGGCCACTGCTCACCGGCACACCGTTCACCGGTCACTGATCACCGGTCACTGGTCACCGGTAGCGCCTTAACGAAACGACTCGTACGAAAGTTGGAGGAGAATTCCAACTTTCGGTGCATTGTAAGTGGCCGTTCGTGCGGGGATACGTACATAGGAACGTCGAAACACAGCCCAGCGTGGACTGGGAAGGAAGGGTTGACACATGAAAACAGCGGGGCGTCTTCTGGCTGCCGGAGTGATGCTCGCGCCCCTGGCGGCGGTCGTGTGGAACGAGCCGGCACGAGCATCGCATCAATCGTGCGAATGCCACGAGCGAATTTGCAGTGCAGACGGCTTCGAAAAGTCGCTCGTCAGCTTCACGATGAACCAGGATGCAGGCACGACCGAATTCGTTTACGAAATTTGCAACCAGGCCAGGGGCATGCGCCAATGCGCCGACGGCGTTTGCGTTGAGGGCGGACGGAATGGGATGGGGTGCTCCAGCGACGACGACTGCCCGGGCGGATCGTGCTCGATGGGAAACAGCGGCGGCATTGGGGTGCCGGGCGACGACTGCACGACCAACACCGACTGCGCGGGGCTCTGCGTGCCCTGCGCCCCGCCGCATAATCTGAGTCACGTGGACATCGTCCTGCCGAGTCTCGGGGAATGCCTCAGCGAGACCCAGCAAGTCTCCATACAGCAGCTCGGGTGTCCCGCGTGCGACCCGGTGCTGAGCTGTTTGAAAGCCGACAGCGACCCGGCCTGCCCGGCCGTGTTGTGTGAAGCAGGAACTGGGGGCAAGTTCTGCCAGGGCGGCTCGAACGCAGGCAAGGCGTGCAACAACAACCAGGACTGCGGCTGCGCGCCGGGGCCTGGCTGTGCCTCCCCGTGTACGGAGGTGCCCTGCCAGGCCGTCAGCACGGCGCGGTGCGTCGGCGGGGAAAACGACGGAGACCCATGTACGACCGACGACAACTGTCCGAACGGCGTCTGCCAGGTCCCACCGCTGCAGGTCCTGAAGTGCAACGTTGCCAGCGGCAGCCTCGATCCCGGTGAGTGTGTAACCGTTCAGGTAACTATCGGTGGCGAGACCCCGAATCTCGGATCAGGCCAGATCGAGGAAGTCACCAAAGCAGGCACATTGTGCACGAGCGACGAGATTTGCGGACCCGCCTGTGATTGCAGCGAAGAGCTTCCCGAGGGCTGTCTGACGCGTTCACCGGGCTTCTGGGGCACTCACCCCGCGATCACCAGCCTCTTCCTGCCGATTACGGTTTGCGGCGTGAGCCTGACGAGCACGAGTGCCGGAAGCTGTAGCTCCGTAACGGAGGCCCTCTGCGTCTCGCCCGGCTTGGAGGCCAACCGGAAGCTCGATCGCAACCCCGCCTACGCTCAACTGGTTCGCCAGTTGGCAGCGGCCAAGCTCAACATCGCCGCTACGGAGGCCAACGGGGGAAGTTGCGAAAGCGTCCTCCCGGCGGCCCGCATCGCGGAGTGCGAAACGAAATGCGGCGGCACAAAGCAGCAGATTCTCAACAGCAACTGCATCGCTGATCTGGACGCCTTCAACAATTCGGAGGATACACTGTCCACCACACCGCCGCCGTTCGATGCTCCGGGCAGAGCGGAACCCGCCGAATGCCAGAAGGCAAACGGGAACTGCGTCGTCATCAGCAAGCGGTGCACGCCTGGCTGCCCGTAAAGCGCGAGAGGCCGGCCCCGAGATGAATGAGATGCCGCCTGTTTCTGAACTGCACGCGAGCAGGATCCCCTCTCCTCCGAAAATTCCCCCTCTCCCCGCCTGGTTTGCGGGGAGAGGGCTAGGGTGAGGAGTCCCATCGATCCTGTTGCCTGCGCACGGGTTGCCGGCCGCAAGGAGATTGGTTCCCGACATCAGCCGGCGCTGGAATCTACTGCACGACGAAGCTCGTCTCGGCGCTGCCCGTGACGCCGTTGGCGTTCGCGTCGGCCCGGACCCGGTAGACCCCTGACGGGTCCTGGCGCCGCGGCCGGAACTGGACCGTCGCCGTCCCGTTCGACCCGGTCGTGGCGTTTTGCGACGACACCAACCCGGCCGGCTTAGTTATGGTGAAGCTCACGCTCGCACCGGAGACCGCCGCCTCCCCGGAAGAGACGGCGGCGGTGATCGAAGCCGTCTGCTTGCGCGTGTAGCTGGCCCGGTCGGTTGTGACCGCCACGTTCAGAGAGGAAGCGACCACGTAGGTGGCCGTCGCCGACCCCGCATACGCGGCGCCCGAAACATCCGCCGCCCTTGCTGTAACATCGTAGAAGCCATCCGCGGCCGACGAGGGCGACGTCGCCTGCAATGTTGTCGATCCGCCGGCCCCCGGTGCAATCGTGAGTTGGGTGCTGGCGAGAGATGCCGTCCAGCCGGCCGGCACGGACGAGCTGAGATCGAAGGTCGCCGCGCTGCAGCCGCTGCTGTCGTTGTTGGTTACGGAGACCGTGTAGCTGACCGTCGTCCCGGCCTTCACCCACTGGCTCTGCGACGGCGACAACGAAACCGTCGGGTTCGCCGGCACGCACGTCTGTGATCCAAAGCTCACCTGCACCGATGCGCCGCCGCTCCCGGCGGACACCGGCGCGATGGTCACTCCCGCTGCGGGATCAGAGTAACTGCGTCCCACAACCAGAGCCGGGTCAGACCACGAGGCCGTTTCCGGCGTCATGTCGAGCAGGTCGATGCTGCGGCCGCTGGACTCGGAGCCGAGGTGGACGACCACCCCGCTCAGGACGTTGCTGTTGCTGGACAGGAAGCTGTCGAACCCGAGCGCGCGGCGGTACTCGACGTAGTACCACGTCTTCGCCCCTGTCGTCGGATCGGTCGAGTGCAAGATCTTCAGCGCCTTGGGGTTCGAGCCGAGCGACTGGAACGGATCCAGCCAGTACGTGCCGGCGGATTGGACGGTCGTGATCGGCGGCGACGTCCCGTAGCTCAGCCATCCCAGGCGCTCTTTCTGGAAGGCGCTGAAGTGCCCCGCAGCGCCTCCCATGATGTCCAGCGTGTCGCCGTACTCGCTCGTGGTACACGTGCCGCCGAGCACGTTCGCACCACAGTCCCGCGAGCGCGCGTGGTAGAGACCGAAGTTGTGCCCCATCTCGTGCCCGACAACGCGCAGTTGGAAACTGCCCTTCACCCAGGCCGAGGAGGGATTACCGCCCACCGTGCCATAGCCCCACCAACTGCAGGCATTGGCCGGAAAGCCGTAGATGAAGCGCCGATAGCGCGACAGGTCCGCCCCCCCCGCCTGCGCGGCCGACTTGGCGTAGCTGGCGATCTTGCTCGTGTCGCACACCGTGCTGTTGAGGGGAATTGTGTACCAGCCGTACACGTCGCCGGTGAGCCAGGTCTGCTGGTACGAGGCCTCCCAGTCGAAATTGCTGGTCGTGTTGAAGACCACGTCGCGTGCGTAGGCGGCGGTGTAGGGCTCGGTCGGTTGATCCTGAAAATTCACCAGGATGACGATCGTGCGTTGCTCGCCGAAGGTGTTCGGCAGCGCCACGGCCAGCGCCTCCACGCTGCCGCTCCCACCGTCGAGCGCGAGCGCCTCGCCGACGCGCACCCCTCTGACCCGCACGCGCGAGCCGGTGAGCAACTCGGGCGCTTCGCCGGCGAAGTGCAGTGACAGCCGTTGCCCGGCCGTGCGCAGGAAGTGGTGGTAGCGATGTCCCCAGTCGCTGTCCTCAACCAGGACTTCCAGAATACCCTCTCGCTCGACCAGCTCCTCGACCAGAGCTTTGATCTCCGCAGGCAGACTCGCGCGAACCGGCGCCGGCAACGCGACTCGCAGCACCTCGCCGGGGTCGTCTTCAATGAGCGCCGCCAGCATCTGTTGGCGCGTCGCCGCCACGTCGCGCATGGTCGCAAGCAACGCGGCGCGTCTGGCTCGCGGCGACGCCTGGTATTGCGCCGCGAGTGCCGACAACGTCCGTGTCATGTCCGCCGCCGGCGGGACGACGACCGAATTGGCGACCCATTGACCGCCGCGCGCCGGAGCAGGGGTGATCCCATTCGTCACGAGGGCGATGGCAAACAGCAAAGACGGCGCGAGCACACGCAGCGTGGGCGCGAAGGCGGTTTTCATGGTTGGAACTCCTTGCGGATCGGTCCGGTGACCCGATTGACCCGGTAGAAACTGCGGCATGTGATCGGGCACCGACCAAGAAATATGCCGCAGGCCGTCCAACCCGCGGGTTCAAAGAAAGCTGCTCGCCAAGAGAGGCTGCACAGACGATTCGGCTCAAACCGGCACAGGCGCGTCGGTTCGTTTTCGCTCGCGCATAGCAGGTGCGCGCCGCACTGATACGGGGCGGAAGGAGTGAGAGCTTGTGAAGAAATCCAGGCGGGGACAGGTTGTAACACTGGCGGACGGGCGGGAGCAGTGCTCCCGCCCTCAAGATTGGAGCCGCGTTGCACGGCACCGTTCTTGAGGGGTGGAGCATCGCTCCACCCGATGGATTTCCTCACAAGCTCTTGAGGGGTGGAGCATTGCTCCACCCGCACCGGCACCGTTCTTGAGGGGTGGAGCGTTGCTCCACCCCGTGGATTTCCTCACAAGCTCTCACAGCAGCGTCCCGCGCAGGATCAGCGCGGCGACGCTGAAGTAGATGATGATGCCGGTCACGTCGACCAGGGTCGCGACGAAGGGAGCCGAAGCGGCGGCAGGATCGAGGCCGAGGCGCCGGAGGATGAACGGCAACATCGAGCCGGCGAAGGTCCCGAAGGTGACGACGCCGACCAGGCTCAGCGCCACGGTCACCGCGATCAGTGTGTAGTGCTCGCCGTAGAGCGTCATCCGCGTCGGCCAGAGCAGCACGCGAGCGAGCGCAATGGCCCCGAGGATCGCCCCGAGCGCGAGGCCGGTCGCCAGTTCGCGGCCGAGCACGCGCAGCCAATGGCCGAGCGAAACTTCGCCCACAGCCATCGCCCGGATCACCAGCGAGGATGCCTGCGAGCCGGCGTTGCCACCACTCGAAATGATCAGCGGGATGAACAGCGCCAGCACAACGGCCCGCGCAATCTCGCCCTCGAAATACCCCATGGC
The DNA here is from genome assembly GCA_037440565.1 of Desulfurellales bacterium. Taxonomy (GTDB): domain Bacteria; phylum Desulfobacterota; class Binatia; order HRBIN30; family CADEER01; genus JBBITY01. Next base: position 1,191 of record JBBITY010000157.1, on the reverse strand, counting down.
CGTCGCGGTCAGCATCTCGCCGATGAACAACCCTGACAACCACCCGGCGCGCTTGCGCACCAGCGGGGCGAATTGGCTTTCGAGGTACGGCGCATCGAGGGCCTGCATGCCGCCCATCTTCTGGATGTCTTCGGTGACCTCGGCCTCCGCGACGTCGGCGACATCGTCCCACGTCACGATCCCGACCAGCATGCCGCGCGAGTCGAGGACTGGCAGCGCCACGCGATCGTAGCGCTGCATCAGGCGCACGGCCTCCTCCCGGTCGTCGATCGCATGCAGGGCCACAAACTTACGGTCCATGATGGACTCGACCGTCTGCTGCGGATCGGCGAGCAGGAATTGGCGAATGCGCAGATCGTCGACCAACCGGCCGGCCTCGTCGACGACATAGATCACGTTGACCGTCTCGGCGTCTCGCCCGTACTTGCGAATGTGTTCCATCGCCTCGGCAATCGTCCACTCGGGCTTCACCCGCACGTAGTCTGGCGTCATGAGGCGCCCGACGCTCTCTTCCGGGTAGCCGAGGATGGCCTGGGTGATGCTGCGCTCCTCCGGCGTCAACAGCGCGATCAGGCGTTGCGCCACCTCGGCGGGCATCTCCTCGAGCAGCGCCGTGCGGTCGTCCGGATCCAGCTCGTTGATGAGCGAGGCGAGGCGCTCGCTTCCGAGGTGGGCGATGAGGTCCTGCTGCTGCTCCACGCTGAGATGGCTGAAGGCATCGGCCGCCAGGTCGCGGGGCAGAAGCCGGAACACCACGGCGGCCTGGTCGCCGTCGAGACCACTCACCAGATCCGCGATGTCTGCCGGCTCGAACTCGATCAGCGCCGCGCGGATCTGATCATAGCGCCGGCTGGTCACCAGCTCGGCGATATCGGGGCCCAAAAGCCTGTTGAGCGCGTACATGACCGGCATCCTCTCCATGCAGGGCGGGCGCCGGCCACTCGCCTGCACTTCAGCTCAACGGCGAGAGCGGCGGCCGCGGCCCGTCGAAACAGCGACTCGGTCCGTCATCCATCGGCCTTCCCGCATAGCGCAGAATCACCGGAGAGGAAAGGGGTAAGAGACCGGGCGCCAGTTCCGCATGCAGGCTGCACGTTGCGGCCGGCGTGTGCCGCCGCGACCTATTCCGGCCGAGTGCCGGCCTGGAAAGAGGAGGCCGAGGGGAAAACCAGGCCGGATGGTTTTCCCCTC
>JBBITY010000156.1:0-7659 GCA_037440565.1 Desulfurellales bacterium | reverse complement strand
GAGCGCCGACGGGCACAACTGGTCCATGGCGGCCTACGCCAGCGACTACACCCACTGGGACTGGGACGAGCCCGCCGCCTTCCTCGACATTCGCTACGAGGTGGAGATGTACGACCTGCTGCGGGACCTGCAGGCGAACGGCATGACCGTGGTGACGGTCCTCCATGACCTGAATCTGGCCGCCTTGTACTGCGAGCGGGTCGTGCTCGTGCACGAGGGCCGCGTGGTGCAGGTGGGCACTCCCGCCGAGGTGATGACGTACACGACGCTCACCGCCGTGTACGGGACGGAGATTTACGTCTCGATGAATGACATCACCGGCAGCCTCAACATTCTCCCGCTCAGCCGCGAGCACCGGGAGCGCCTGGGTCAGGAATTTCCCAAGCCGCGCTAGGAGCCTGCTGGAGGAAGGCCCGCTCGTCTTTCGACAGGCCCAGAGGGCGAGCGCCCTTCACGCGCGCCGCCCGCTGATGCGTAGAGTGAGAAGTGCTTTCGCGTCTTTTCCGGCCCCTTATTTGACTCCCCCGGGGGGCTATGTTAGCGAACGAATCAAGGGGAATCCCCCCGAAAATTCAATGTATTTCCAGTTCGCAAGCGTGCTCGTCTTTCTCCTGCTCGGCGCCGCACTGGTCGCGCTGATGAGCGGGCTAAGCTGGCTGCTCCGGCCGCACAACCCGGAGCCGGCCAAGCTGGCCACCTACGAGTGCGGGGAGCCACCGACGGGCAGCGCCTGGATCAACTTCAACATCCGCTTTTATCTGGTGGCGCTCATCTTCGTCATCTTCGATGTCGAGGTGGCCTTTCTTTACCCGGTTGCCGTCGCCTTCCGCGATTGGGTGGCGCGGGGACAGGGATTGTTCGCGCTGGCGGAGATCGCGGTCTTCGTCGGTATCCTGTTCGCGGGGCTGGTGTACGTCTGGGCGAAGGGCGACCTCGAGTGGCTGAAGAAGGTGCCAGCGTCAGAGGCGGAATCGCCGGGGCTGCGCGACGCGGCGTGACGACAGACGCCACGCAGCGGAGACACGCATGGCTTTGATCAACTCCTTTCCCGAGATGGTCCTGACTACCAAGGCCGACCAGTTCCTGAACTGGACGCGCAAGTCGTCGGTCTGGTGGATGTTGTTTGGACTCGCATGCTGCGCCATCGAGCTGATGCAGACGCAAGGACCGCGCGCCGACGTGGACCGCTTCGGTGCTGCGCCGCGCGCTTCGCCGCGGCAGTCGGACCTGATGGTGGTCGCCGGCACGCTGACGCTCAAGATGGCGCTGCGCACGAAGGTGCTTTACGAGCAGATGCCCGAACCGCGCTACGCCATCGCCATGGGCGCCTGTGCGAGCTGCGGCGGCCTCTTCCAGCTCGCCTACTCGGTCTGCGATGGAGTCGACAAGGTCATTCCGGTCGACGTCTACGTTCCGGGGTGTCCGCCGCGACCCGAAGCGCTCACCGAGGGGATCCTGAAGCTGCAAGAAAAGATGATGGCGGAAAAGTGGCTCGTCCGGCAGTCCGCGGCCGCGGCGGCATCGGCATAGGCCGGGCATTCTCCCCACACACCTCAGGACGACCGAGAAGCTCCAGAGAACCTCCGATGGATGCGGCGACACTGTTCGAGCGCCTCAGGGCGCAGTTCGGCGAGCGCGTCGGCGAGGCGAACCTCGCGGCGAAGGACCCGTGGATCATCGTCGAGCCGGCGGCGATTCACGAGGTTTGCCGGTATCTCCGCGACGACCCGGAGCTGTGCTTCGACGCGCTGTCGAACCTGTCCGGGGTGGACTACAAGGACCACGGCTACATCGAAGTCGTCTATCACTTGTACTCGTACGCGCACCGGCACTACGCCGTGTTGAAGGTCCGGACGCCGCGCGAGAATCCGTCGGTGGCCTCGGTGGAGTCGGTGTGGAAAGCGGCCAACTGGCTGGAGCGCGAGATTTACGACTTGCTCGGGGTGACGTTCACGGGCCATCCGGATCTGCGCCGCCTGCTGATGCCGGAAGATTGGATCGGCCACCCGCTGCGCAAAGACTTCGTCGAGCCTGACGAGTATCACGGGATCAGCACGCGCCGCGAGAGCTTGCTCCGCTGACGCGATGGCGGGCGGCGTGCGGCAGGGGAAGAAGCAATGAGCCTCGCGGGGTTCGAAGTCGAAGTCGAGCAGGTCGGGCGGAACGGCCTCGAGACCGAGGAAATGACCTTGAACATGGGGCCGCAGCATCCGAGCACACACGGGGTGTTGCGCTTCGTGGTGAAGGCCGACGGCGAGGTGATGCGCGAGGCGATCCCAGACGTCGGTTACTTGCACCGGTCGATCGAGAAGATCGCCGAGAAGGTCGGCTATCACGGCTTCATGCCCTACACGGATCGGGTCGACTACGTCGCCGCGATGTTCTGCAATCAGGGCTGGGCCATGGTGTGCGAAAAGCTCGCCGGCATCGAAGTGCCGAAGCGCGGCGAGTACTGCCGGGTGATCGCCGCGGAGTTCAACCGCATCGCCAGTCACCTGCTCTCGATCGGCACCATGGTGCTCGACATCGGCGCCATCACGCCCTTCTTCCATGCCTTTCGCGAGCGGGAGAAAATCAACGATCTGCTCGAAGAACTGTGCGGGGCGCGGCTGACGTACAACTACATGCGCATCGGCGGCGTCGCATGGGATCTGCCGCCCGGCTTCGTCGAGAAGGCGAGCGCGTTCCTGGATCGTTTCGAGCCGCTCATCGACGAGTACAACGACCTCATTTCCCTCAACAAGATCTACGTCGGGCGCTGCGCCAATGTCGCCGTCATCAGCGCCGAGGACGCGATCAATTACAACCTCGTGGGGCCCAACCTACGCGCCTCGGGCGTGCGCTACGACGTGCGCCGTGACGAGCCGTACTCGGTCTATCCGGAAATCGAGTTCGACGTGCCGGTCGGCACGGGGGAGATCGGCTGCGTGGGCGACAGCTTCGCCCGGTATTGGGTGCGGATTCAGGAAATTCGCGAGAGCATCAAGATTCTCCGGCAGTGCTTCAAGCAAATGCCGGACGGGCCGGTCATCGCCAAGGTGCCGCGCAAGTTCAAACCGCCAGCCGGCGACGCCTACGTCCGCGTCGAGAGCGCGCGCGGCGACATGGGGTGGTACGCAGTGAGCGATGGGACGGAGTATCCGTACCGCTGCAAGGTGCGGACGGGCTCGTTTGCGGCGATGAGCATCATCGACAAGGTGAGCCGCGGGCTGATGTTGGCCGATCTGGTGACCGTGATCGCCAGCCTCGACATCGTGGCGCCTGAGGTCGATCGCTAGCAGGCGGGGGTGGGCGGACGATGCAGGAATTCCTCGACGGTCTGATCGCGCAGGGGTACTTGGCTGCGGTGCCGGCAGAGATCGTGTATGCGCTGGGCATCGTCGTGGCAGCGGCGATCGTGATCTTCGGATTCGTTCTCGTGGTCGCCGGCGTCACCACGTTCATCGAGCGGCGGGTATGGGCGCGCATCCAGTCGCGCGTCGGGCCGAACCGGGTCGGGCCGCAGGGCACGCTGCAGTGGTTGGCCGACGGCATCAAGCTGTTGATGAAGGAAGACCTGATCCCGGCGGCGGCCGATCCGCGTCTGTTCAAGCTGGCGCCGTACGTGGTGACGATGGGGTTCGTCGCGGCGTTCGTCGTGGTGCCGTTCAGCGGCGCGCTCGTCGTCGCGGACCTCAACGTCGGGATTCTCTACTTGACGGCCGTGACGTCGCTGGTCGTGGTCGGCATCCTGATGGCTGGCTGGGCCTCGAATAACAAGTGGTCGCTGATCGGCGGGATTCGCGCCGCGGCGCAGATCATCAGCTACGAGATTCCCGCCGCGCTCTCCATCTTCCCCATCGTCTTGATCGCCGGAACGCTGAGCATGCAGGGGATCATCCGGCAGCAGGGCTGGTTTCCGACCGATTGGTTCGTCTTCCACAGCCCATTCACCTTCATGGCCTTCTTCATTCTATTCACGGCATTGCTTGCGGAGGGCAACCGGACGCCTTTCGACCTGCCGGAGGCGGAGTCCGAGCTGGTGGCCGGGTTCGTCACCGAGTACACGGGGAGCCGCTACCTGTTCTTCTTCCTTGTCGAGTGGGGCAACCTGTACATCATCAGTGCGGTGCTGGTCACGTTGTACCTGGGCGGCTGGCAGGTGCCGCCGATTACGGACCACCCCGTCCTGCGGAACCTGCTGCAGTTTCTGACCTTCTTCCTCAAATCGTATCTCGGGGTGGTGATTGCCATGTGGATTCGCGCCACCTTGCCGCGCATTCGCGTCGATCAGCTCATGACCACTTGTTGGAAGTATCTGGTGCCGCTCGCGTTCTTCAACTTTCTCGGCACGGCGGTGTGGGTGGTGATCTGGCCGCAGGGCAGCCGTGTCGTCGAGTATCTGATGACGGCGCTCGGCTTCGGGGTGTTGGCGTACTTTTTCCACCGCGTGGCGTTTCATTTACGCCGCTCCCGGGCAGAGCTGCTGCTGAGCCCCTTTGCGTGATGCGGGGACGGTGCGAGAGGGCGATTTATGGCGACGATTCTAGCGGGGTACCTGCGCAACATCTTCGAGGCGGCGGCGACGACTTTCGAGGGCATGGCGGTGACGTGCTCGCACTTCATCCGCAAACCGGTGACCGTCCAGTACCCGGATCGCACCGACATGCGGGTGCAGGACACCTTGCCGTACCGCTACCGCGGCATCCTCGAGGTCGATCTCGAAATCTGCACCGGCTGTCTGGCGTGCGAGCGGGCGTGCCCCATCGATTGCATCGTCATCGACGCGGTGAAGGACAAGCAGACCAAGGCGATGATGTTGCACCGCTTCGACATCGACATCGCCAAGTGCATGTTCTGCGGGCTGTGCAGTGAGCCGTGTCCGACCGGTGCGATCCATCACACGCCTGAGTTCGAGGGGGCCGATTATTCGCTGGAGAGCTTGGTGCGGCGCTTCGTCAAAGAGCCGGTGGCGGCGTACAAGCCGAAGAAGGTCGAAGACGACCCCGCGATCGTGCCCATTCTGGAGCGCGGCATGCGGTACATCGACGAGTTCGCTGCGCCGGAGGGCAAGCCGGGCGAGGAGAGGAAGACGGAGGCCGCATGAGCGACTTCTCGTTCTTTCCCCTGGTGTTCTACCTCATCGCCGCGGTCACAGTGATCTCCGCGATGGGAGTTGCGTTTTCGAACAACATTGTCTACTCGGCGTTCGCTTTGATGGGCACGTTGATGGGGGCGGCCGGGCTCTTCGTCCTGCTGGCCGCGGACTTCGTGGCTGTGGTGCAAGTGTTGATTTACGTCGGGGGCATCTTGGTTCTGACGCTGTTTGCGGTCATGCTCACCCACCGCATCGCCGATGTGCGCATTTCCAACCGCTCCCTGGGCCGGCTGCCGGCGCTGCTGGTGATCGCGCTGGTCGGGGCGATCATGTATCGCGCTGTCGCCAACACGGCCTGGCATCGGATCGCGCCGGGAACGCCCGGGCCGACCACGTATGCGATCGGCAACGGCTTCTTGAACGAGTACGTGTTGCCGTTCGAGCTGGCCTCGGTGGTGTTGCTGGCGGCGCTGGTCGGCGCCGTCGTGCTGTCGCGCAAGGAACTGCGAGGCGAGGGCGAATGATCGGGTTGCCGCACTACTTGACCGTCAGCCTCCTGGTGTTCCTGCTCGGGATGTATTGCGTCCTCACGCGGCGCAACGCCATCGGCATCCTGATGGGGGTCGAGCTGGTCCTGAACTCGGCGAACATCAACTACGTCGCGTTCGCGCGCTACGGCTCGGGAAGCTACGACGGCCAGGTGTTCGCGGTGTTCGTCATCATGCTGGCCGCGGCGGAAGCCGCGATCGGGCTGGCGATCGTCCTCGGTATTTACCAGACCTTCCATACCATCGACGTGGAGGCCACGGACACGTTGCGCGGGTGACCGCCAGACCCCACGCTGGGGCGCGCGGACGAAGCGATGCACGAAGTCGGAACCGTTACATACCTGCGCTGGATCGTGTTCCTGCCCCTGATCGGCGCCGTGGTCAACGCGCTTCCTGGGGCGGTGATCCAGAAATCGCTGGGCAAGCGGGCCATCAGCGTGCTGGCGTGCGCCCCGGTCATCGTCGCGTTTGCGCTCTCCGCGTACGGGCTGGTGCAGCTCCTCGGGAGCAGTCCGGAGCACCGCCTGGTCATCGACCGCGTCTTCACCTGGCTGGACATCGGTGGCCTCCACGTCGACGTCGCCTTCCAGCTCGATCCGCTGTCCGCGGTGATGACTTTGGTCGTCACCGGCGTGGGCGGCCTCATTCACATCTACTCCACCGCCTACATGCACGAGGAGCCGGGATACTGGCGGTACTTCGCCTTCCTGAATCTCTTCACCTTCGCGATGCTCACGTTGGTGTTGGCGGACAACCTGCTCCTGATGTTCGTCGGCTGGGAAGGCGTCGGCCTGTGCTCCTACGCGTTGATCGGCTTTTGGTACAAGGACTGGGCGAATGCCTCCGCCGGCAGCAAGGCGTTCATCGTCAACCGCGTCGGCGATTTCGGCTTCATGCTCGGCGCATTCCTGCTCTACTGGTCGCTCGGTGACCTCGGCCATCCGACGCTGCTGTTCCGCGAGATCGCCGAGCACGCGCACCTGCTCGAAGGGCAAGTGTTCTGGGGCGTCGGTACCGCGACGTTGGTGACGCTCCTGATGTTCGTCGGCGCCACCGGCAAGTCGGCGCAAATTCCGCTCTACGTCTGGCTGCCGGACGCCATGGCCGGTCCGACGCCGGTGAGCGCCTTGATCCACGCCGCGACCATGGTGACGGCCGGCGTGTACATGATCGCGCGGCTCAACGTGCTCTATTCGATGGCGCCGGCGACGCTGACCGTGGTGGCGACCGTTGGGGCGCTGACCGCTTTCTTCGCGGCGACGATCGGCACCGCCCAGAACGACATCAAGCGGGTGCTGGCGTACTCGACCGTGAGCCAGCTCGGCTACATGTTCCTGGCTATGGGCGCCGCTGCGTATGCGGCGGGCATTTTCCACCTCGTGACACACGCGTTCTTCAAGGCGTGCCTCTTCCTCGGTTCGGGAAGCGTGATCCACGCCATGCATCACGAGCAGGACATGCGCAAGATGGGTGGGCTGAAGCGCTGGATGCCGTACACGTACTGGACATTCCTCGTCTCGACCGTCGCCATCGCCGGCATCCCGCCGACGGCGGGCTTCTTCTCCAAGGATGAGATTCTGTGGAAGGCGTTCGCCAGCGGACACGTTGTGCAGTGGGGCCTGGGGTTGGCGGGTGCAGCGCTGACTGCCTTTTACATGTTTCGCCAGGTGTTCATGACCTTTCACGGTGAATGCCGTGCCGACCGCCACACGCAGGAGCACCTGCGCGAGTCTTCGCCCGTCATGACGGTTCCGTTGATCATCCTGGCCGCGCTGGCGCTCGTGGCCGGCTTCCTCGCCGTGCCGCACGCGCTGGGAGGGTCGAATCAGTTCGAGCAATGGCTGGCGCCGGTGATCGGCAGTGCCCACGCCGGCGCGCACGAGGCGGCGCACGAAGCCCATCACGTGGAGCCGATCGAGTACGTGTTGATGGCGCTGTCGGTCGCCGTTGCCGTCGTCGGCATCCTGGTGGCGCATGCCATGTACCTGACCAAATCGCTGTCCGCCGATGCCGCGAGCCAGGTGGCGGGCGGGC
>JBBITY010000155.1:0-7663 GCA_037440565.1 Desulfurellales bacterium | reverse complement strand
AGGGTCGCAACCTTGCGAAGGCCGGCGCACGCGGCGTGACGCGGACGCCACGGACGGTGTTTGCAGGAGTGAACCCGTACCAGGCCGCCGGTGCCGTCGGGCCGGGTGTTGCGCGCGAGGAAGGACGATCCTTCCCCACCGCGAGCCGCACGTTGGGGCCGGCCTGTGCCGCCGCAACGGATTCCGGTCGAGCGAAGGCCTGGAAAGGGGAGGCCGAGGGGAAAACCAGGCCGGATGGTTTTCCCCGCGGCGGGGCGCAGGGGCGCCAGACCCGCATGCAATCAAGATTGAAGTCTCAATTCTAGTAGCCCGCTGGGACGGGCGGTTGGCGGCCATGCGTTTCGTGGTCGAAGGCAGGCACCCAGGGAGGCCTTTGCCCCTTGGGTTGCGGTTGAAACTCGTGGCCCGAAGCGCATAAGCCCACTTGCGATGTTCGCGTTCTCGCCGTCCCTCGCGTGGGTTGTGGGCGTCGTGCTCGTGGCGGTCATGGGCCGCGTGCTCTGGCGGGCGCGGCAACGGGTGCGCCTGCTCGCCCGCTTCGCCCACGCGCTGGGCGAGGCAGCGCCGTTGCCGGCGCTGCCGTCGCCCCTGGCTGGCGAGCTCGGCCGCCTGCAGCTTGCGCTTGAACGAACGGCCGGCGCGGTGGCGCATCGTCTCGAGAGCATGCGCGGCGAAGAGCGGCGCGCCCAGGCCGTGCTGGGCGGGATGGTGGAGGGTGTGCTCGTGATCGATGCCACCGGGGCGGTGCTGCTCAGCAACCAGCGCGCCGAGGAGCTGCTGGAGTTGCCACCCGGCGAGCTGCACGTCGGACGGCCGCTCATCGAGCTGACCCGCCATCCCGACGTGCACGCGCTGGTGCGCCGTGTCATGGCCGAGGGCGGACTCGAACGTTCACTGAGACAGGAGGTTGCGCTCGACGCCGCCCGGCAGCACGTCCTCCAAGTCACAGCCACGTCGCTGCGCGAGGCGCCTGGCGCAAGCGGGGCCTTCATCCTCGTCCTTCACGACATCAGCGATCTCAAGCACCTGGAGCGCATGCGGCGCGACTTCGTCGCCAACGTCTCGCACGAGCTGCGGACGCCGCTGGCGGCGATCAGCGGCTACGCGGAAACGCTGCTCGGTGGAGCGCTGGGCGATCCGGAACGGGCACGCCAATTTCTCGGCATCATCGAGCGACACGCCCAGCGCCTCGGCCGCTTGGTCGAAGACCTGCTGACGCTCTCGGACCTCGAGCTGGGGCGCGCTGCGCTGCAGCGGGAATCCATCCGCGTCGAACCAGTCGTCGACGCCGCCTTCGAAACGCTGCGGCAGAAAGCGGCCGCGGCCGGGGTGGCGCTGGAGCGGGTGATTTCGCCCGAGACGCCCTGGCTGGACGCCGATCCCGATCGCCTCGAGCAGGCGCTCGTGAATCTCCTGGACAACGCAATCAAGTATACGCCGGAGGGCGGGCGCGTCACGGTCAGCACCCGCACCGTGCGTGGCGCAGAGGTGCTCGCGGCGCTGCCGCAGGCCGAAGGGGCGGAATTCGTCGAGATCGCGGTGGCGGACACCGGGATCGGGGTCCCCAGCGAGGACTTGCCCCGTCTGACCGAACGCTTCTACCGCGTCGACAAGGCGCGCTCACGCGAATTGGGCGGCACGGGATTAGGGCTGGCCATCGTCAAGCACATCGTCCAGGCGCACGGTGGCTGGATGCGCATCGAGAGCCAACTCGGCCGCGGCACGACCGTGCGACTGTGCGTGCCGCGGGCCGGCGAGCGCACAGCCGCTCCGCTGTGAGGAGCGGCGCGAGGCCGGCAATGCGCGGCTTGCGTCCCCGTTCCAGGAAGGCTAGAATACCCGCGGTGCCGGGCGGTCGGCGCAGCCCGGGGGAGGGGCGAATGAGTGGTGTCTTCCTTCGCATCACCGTCTTCTCGTTGTTCGGCGCTCTGGCCAGTCCCGCGATTTTCGCACAGACGCCTGAGTTCCGCGTTCCGGAAGGAGTCCTACCCCCCATCATTCCGGCGGACAACCCAGTCACGCCGGCAAAAATTGAGCTGGGCGAGAAGCTTTACTTCGATGTCCGCCTTTCTCTGGATGACACGGTTTCCTGTGCATCCTGCCACGATCCCCGCAAAGGCTTCGCTGACGGGCGGCGAGTCTCAGAAGGCGTGGGTAAGAAGACCGGGGTTCGCAACGCGCCGACCGTGTTGAACGCGGCCTACTTCGAGCAGCAGTTCTGGGACGGCCGCGTGGCGACGCTTGAGGAACAGGCAAAGCAGCCGCTCGTCAACCCGGTCGAGATGGCGATGCCGTCGCACGCGGCGGTGGAGCAGAAGCTTGCGGCGGTCGCCGAATACGCGCCGCTGTTCCAGAAGGCCTTCGGAGACCCCAGGATCACGATCGACCGCGTGGCGATGGCCGTTGCCAGTTTCGAGCGCACGTTGATCTCTTTCTCGGCGCCGATCGACCGCTTCCTGGCCGGTGACGAGAAGGCGATCTCGGACTCCGCAAAGCGCGGCTGGGCGCTGTTCAATGGCAAAGCGCGCTGCAACACCTGTCACGGCCACGTCGGCGTGCTGCCGACCTTTACCGACAACCAATTCCATAACATCGGTGTCGCGGCGAAGAGCCACGACTTCGAGGCCCTCGCCCGCCAGGTGGCCAACGCAACCGAGGAGATTCCCGATCTTGCCCACCAGCCGGGCGCGACCGAGCTCGGCCGCTTCCTCGTCACGCGCGAGCGGCCGCACATCGGCGCCTTCAAGACCCCGGGGCTGCGCAATGTCGAGCTCACAGGACCGTACATGCACGACGGCAGTGAGCCCACGCTCGAGGCTGTGATCGACTTCTATGACCGCGGTGGCGAGCCCAACCCGTTCCTCGACGGCGGCATGCGGCCGCTCAATCTGGCCGCAGAGGAAAAGAAGGACCTGGTCGAGCTGATGAAGGCATTCACGAGCGACGATCTGGCGCGCTTTGAGCCGCTCGCGAAACTCATGCAGTGACGGCAACCCATGTCTCGCAGAGGAGGAGAACCCATGCGGAGCTTGGATCAGAAGCTCAAGGAACGGGAGGAGCAGCGCCGGCGCGCCTTCGCCGCGCTGCATAACTGCGACCGGCGAACGTTCCTCCAGCTCAGCGCCAAATTGGCGGCGGTCGCGACGGCGGCGGGCGCAGGACTCGCGCCGCACTCTTTCCAGATCGTCGAGCTCGCGCATGCCGCCCAAAAGGAGGGCGGCGAAACGAGTTTCCGGTTCGCCTACATCTCCGACACGCATCTCTACGCCAGGGGAATGAGTCACCGCTTCGTCCGGGCGGCAATGAAGGCCGTTGAGGACGTCAACGCCCTCCGGCCACCTCCCGATTTCGTGCTCTTCGGCGGCGACCTCGCGCAGCTTGGGCAGAAGGAGGAGCTCGACCTCGGGAAGCAGATCCTCTCCGAGCTGAAGGTCCCACTGAGGATGATGGTCGGCGAGCACGATTGGTACTTGGACATGGGGGACAAGTGGCGCGACCTCTTCGGCGAGCCGGTGTACTCGTTCGACCACAAAGGCGTGCACTTTGTCACACTGAACAGCGTGGTCGAGAAGGACTTCTGGACCGAACGCGGCATGACGCCGATGGAGCGGATGGTGACGGTGGCCGGCCTCGACAACCCCGTACAAAGCCGCTTCGAGGTCGGTGAGGAGCAGCGCGACTGGCTCGCGAAGGACCTCGCCAAGGTCAAGAAGGATACGCCCGTGATCGTCTTCTCGCACTCGCCGCTCTACAAGTACTACCGCAACTGGAACTTCTGGACCGAGGACGCCGACGAGGTGCAGAAGATCCTCTTCCCCTTCAAGTCGGTCACCGTGATCCATGGCCACACTCACCAGCTTTTGACGAACCGCATCAAGAACATCAGCTTCCACGGGATGCTGTCGACGGCCTGGCCCTGGCCGTATGCGCCTGAGGGGCTGCCCAAGATCACGATCCAGATGGACCGCGCCGACCCGTTCGACCAGTTCGATGGCTGCGGCGACGGGACCGTCGGTGTCCGCACCGACGGCCAGGCGGACAAGTACTACAACCTGTGGGACCGGAGTCCGGTTACTGTGGCGTACGAGCAAGTGGCCTCGGGGAAAGCTGCGCCCGCGGGGCCCTCCTACTAGGAGAAAGGGAGGCGAACGATGCGCACCGCCCTGTCAATCAGTCTCACGCTCGTGACGCTGGCCGCGGGTTTTGGCGTCGGCCGCGTCGTATTTGCGCGCGGCCCGGCCGGCCTCGGACGCCACGAGGAGCCGGCGACGTACCGATCGGTGACCGCTTGTGACCGGCGGAAGACCGTGATCGTCGAGGGCGCGCTTCCGGATCAGCCGTTGCCGGCCGCCAAGGCGCGCCAGGTCGCCGCACTCCTCCAAGATCTCATGCGCTTCTGCGACGAGGAGGTCACGGCGCGGATGACATCGCGCGAGGAGGTGTTCCTCAGCGTGAACGGCCTTCCATACGAGCGATATGTGCTGGGCTCCGAGCTTCCGTATCTTCCGGCACACGGCAAGCCGCACACCGACCGCGAACAGGCGATCTGGAAGGCGGAGTCCGACAAGATCGTGAAGGAAGGGCACCGACTGTTTCACTCCTCCGATCTCGGCAAGAATGGGATCTCCTGCGACATGTGCCATCCGGACGCCTCCAACACGCATCCGGAAACCTACCCCAAGTTTCAGACGCAGTTGAAGAAGGTGGCACTCCTGCGCGACATGGTGAACTGGTGCATCGAGAACCCCCTCGAAGGCCCGAAGCTCGCCGACGACGACCCGAAGATGAAGGCGATCGAGGCCTACATCCTGCACCAGCGCGGAGGCGTCGCTCTCGAACCGGGAAAGCACTGAAGCTCGCAATTCTGCGAGCCTGCCGGAGCAAGCGGGCGCTCGCCCTTGGACAAGCCTGCCCTGAGAGCTTGAGAAAATCCCTCGGGGTGGAGCAATGCTCCACCCCTCACGAATGGTGCCGGTGCAACGCAGCTTCAGCCTTGAGGGCGGGAGCACTGCTCCCGCCCTTCCGCCGGTGTCCCCATCTGCTTTCGCGGGATTTTTTCACAAGCTCTGAGCGAAGTCGAAAGGCATGAGCGCGCCCTGTTTTGGGCTGCTGGCGGCCTCGCGGCAGGCAAAGAAGAGGGAGTCTTGCGAGTTCCTCCGCACTGTGCCACGGTCATTCCGGCGGCCACACTCCGGAGCGGGGAGTCATCGAGCAAGGGGGAAACAATGGGGAATGCGCGCGTTTTCGCAATCGTCGGCGGTCTCTTTCTCGTGCTCAACCAGAGCGCGTACGGGCAGACGTTGAAGGTTTTCGTGACGAACGACGACGGCATCGCCGCCGCAGGCCTCTCGGCGCTGGTCAGTGAGCTGATCGCCAATCCGAACCTCGAGGTCACGGTGATCGCGCCGGCGACGAACCAGAGCGGCACCGGAGACAATCTCACCCTGCCGCCCAACCAGATCGGGGTCAGCGCCGGAACGACCGCTGCCGGCTACGGCGGCAAGCAGGTGACCCGCTACCCGGCGGACACGGTGATGTTCGGCGTGCGCGAGTTTTTGCCCGCGCCGCCCGACGTCGTGGTGTCGGGCATCAATTTCGGTCAGAACATTACGCGCGATGTCGCGGCGGAGCTCTCGGGCACCGTCGGTGCCGCGCTCACGGCCGGTCGGCTGGGGATTCCCGGCATCGCGGTGAGCCAGGGGTTCGGCTCGCCCATGGATTACACCAAGGCCGCCAAGTACGTCGCCAACGTCGTGGAAGATATGCGGACGAAGCCCCGGCTGGCGAAGAAGTTGCTCTCGAAGAGCGGACGCAATCAGCGCATCGTCCTCAACATCAACTTTCCGACCTGTTCTGCGGGCACCCTTCGCGGCGTGAAGGTCGTCCCACTCGCCGAGCTCACGAGCGTCACCGGGTACACTCTGCAGTCGGACGACGGCACCACGAAGATGTACAAGGCAGTGGTGCAAACCGGGAACATGTTTGCGTCCGACTGCACGTCGACGCTGGAAGATCCCGCCTCCGACCTCGAGGCGATGAACAACGGCTTCGCGGCGGTGACGGCCCTCAACCCCGACCTCACGGTGGACTCTAAGCTCTCGCGCTTCCGGTTCTTGGAGAAGATTCCGTTCGAGTGACGGGGCGGTGGGTGCGAACACAAGGCGGGAGCAGTGCTCCCGCCCTCATAACCGGAGCTGCGTTGCCGCAGCGCCATTGTCGACCGGGGGAGCGACGCTCCGCCACGAGGCATTCTTTCGCAAGCTCTGAGCAGGGCAGGGGGTGATGGTGGCCGACGTGATCGTCATTGGGGCGGGTATGGCCGGTGTCACGGCGGCGCGCGAGCTGGCGCGCGCAGGCCGCTCGGTGTGCGTGGTCGAAGCTGGGGACCGCATCGGCGGGCGCATTCAGACGGTGCGCGACTTCTGCGGCGAGCCCGTCGAAGGCGGTGCCGAATTCGTCCACGGCGTCGGCGCGGAGACGTGGCCGGACGTGCGTGCCGCCGGGCTCACGACACGAGTCTGTCCCAGCACGCGCGACACCATGTTCAATCTTGGCGACGGGGCGCGCTGGTTGCCGCTCGTCTTGCTGCATCCGGGCGTGTGGCCGACCTTTAGCATTCTGCGCGCAATCCGGCGGCTGAGTCCGCCGGATCTGTCGGCGCGGGAGTTCATCGAGCGGCGCGGCTACCGCGGCCGTGCGCGGATCATGGCGCAGATGGTGCTCACCGCCCATCTGCCCGGTAGCCTCGACGAGGTCGGCATGCTCGGGCTGCTCGAAGACAACGTGCTCACGCTTGAACGGGGCGTGAATCACCGAGTCGTCGAGGGATACGACCGGGTGGTCGAATACATCGCGCAGGGACTCGACGTCCTGCGAGGTTTCACGGTGGAGGTGATTCGGTGGAGCGCCGATGGAGTGAGCGTGCGTTCGGCGGACGGCCGTGAGCTGTCGGCGCGCGCCGCCGTGTGCACGCTGCCGGCGGGGGTGCTCAAGTCCGGTGCCGTGCGGTTCGTGCCGGAGCTGCCGGCGAGCAAGCGCGGCGCGCTCGAAGCCATGATCATGGGGCCGGTGGCCAAGGTTCTGCTCCGTTTCGAGGAGCGTTTCTGGCCGAGAAATCTCGCGCTGCTCGCCTGTGGCGTGGGGCCGGTGACGCTGTACTGGCCGGTGTTTTATCGCGCCGGGGATGCAAAGCCGCCGGTGTTGACCGCGTATTGCACCGGCCCGCGCGCGGCGGCGCTGAGCAAAATGAGCGAGGAGGAAGCGGCGGCAACGGCGGTGGATGATCTGCGCCGGCAATTTCCCAAGGCTCGGCCGAGGCTGGCGGCCTTCCGGCGCATCGACTGGGCGGCGAATCCCCTCTCCTGTGGGGGATACACGTTCTTGCGTCCCGGCGGGACGGGGGCGCGGGCGCGGCTGGCCGCGACCGACACGGGTGCGCTCTTCTGGGCCGGGTCTGCCACGGCGACGCGGACCATCGCCGCGACGGTCGAAGGCGCGTTCGTCAGCGGCCTGCGCGCAGCCGGCGAGGTGCAGGCGTTCTTGGCAGGGAACCGAAAATGATGAACCCATCGCGGGTTCGTGCTCGTGACTCAGGGGATGCTCGGATTGGCATGCCCCGCAGGCGCGCATCTCGACGAAGAGTAGACCTTCGAACCTCCCTTGC
>JBBITY010000154.1:2141-7686 GCA_037440565.1 Desulfurellales bacterium | reverse complement strand
GGCTCGTAAAGGCGAAACAGGATGACGCTGATCGGGTGCTTCTCCTCGGGATAGTACGTGCCCACCGCGACCTGGTTCGCGACCCAGGACAGCCATCGCGGGCGGAACCGGATCGGATCCATGCGCGCGAACATCATCCGCATCGCGGGGTCGAGCGTGATCGCCAGGATCGAGGCGATCGCCATTGCCAGGTTCTTGGTATAGGCGAGCGGCTTGAAGAGCCGCCCCTCCTGATCGACCAGCGTGAAAACGGGCATGAAGGCGACGGCGATCACGAGGAGGGAGAAAAAGACCGACGGCCCCACCTCCTTGAGCGCGCTCAAGCGCACCGCGTGGAAGTCGCCCTTTCGCCCTCTTTCCTGCCAGAGCTGCAGCTTCTTGTACGCGTTTTCCACCTCGACGATGGCGCCGTCGACGAGCACGCCGATGGAGATCGCGATGCCCGCGAGCGACATGATGTTGGACGTGACCCCCATGAAATACATGGGGATGAAAGCCAGGAAGACCGACACCGGGATGGTGACGATCGGAATGATGGCGGAGGGGATGTGCCAGAGGAAAACGAGGATGACGATGCTCACGATGACCATTTCCATCAACAGCTCGTCTTTGAGATTGTCGATGGAGCGCTGGATCAGCTCCGAGCGGTCGTAGGTGGTGACCAGCTCGACGCCCGCGGGCAGCGAAGCGCGAACCTCCTCCAGCTTCGCCTTCACTCGGTCAATGACATTGAGCGCGTTCTCCCCATGGCGCATCACGACGATGCCGCCGACGGTATCTCCGAGCCCATCGAGATCGACAACGCCGCGCCGAATCTCCGGCCCCAAGGCCACGCGCCCGAGCTCCCGCACCCGCACAGGCGTGCCATTCATGTCCTGGCCGACCACGATGTCTTCGATCTCCCGCGTCGATCGGGCGTACCCCCTGCCGCGCACCATGTACTCCGCGCCCGCGAACTCGACGAGTCGGCCGCCGACGTCGTTGTTGCCCTGCCGGATCGCGTCGACCACTTTCTGGATCGGCATCCGGTAGGCGAGCAACGCCTCGGGGTCGAGGTTCACCTGGTACTGCTTCTGGAACCCACCGATGGACGCTACCTCGGCGACGCCCGGCACGCTCTGCAGCCAATACCGCAAGTACCAGTCCTGGAAGGTGCGAAGCTGCGCGAGATCGTTCGTTCCCGTTCGGTCGACCAGGGCGTACTGGTAGACCCAACCCACCCCGGTGGCGTCGGGGCCCATTTCGGTCTGTACCCCTTCGGGCAACAGCGGCAGGATCTTGCTCAGGTACTCCAGCGTTCGGCTGCGCGCCCAGTAGATGTCCGTGCCGTCCTGAAAGATCACGTAGACGTACGAGAAGCCGAAGTCAGAGAAGCCGCGAATCGCCTTCACCTTCGGGGCGCCGAGCAGGGCCGTCACGATCGGATACGTGACCTGGTCCTCGATGATGTCCGGGCTGCGGTCCCAGCGCGAGTACACGATGACCTGGGTGTCGGAGAGATCCGGTATCGCATCGAGCGGGACGTTGCGCACGGCGTAGAGCGCTCCGGCGAGCGCCACGGCGGTGAAGATGAGAACGATGAACTTGTTGTGTGCCGAGAACTCGATGATTCTTTCGACCATGAGGTGTCCTCAGTGGACGTGACCGGCCGAGCCTTCGGCCTTTCCGGTCCCGGCGGCGGCCAGCGCCGCTTTGAGCTTCGACTCCGAGTCGACGAGGAAGTTGCCGGAGACGAGAATCCGCTCTCCTTCCGCGAGCCCGTCGATGACTTCGAAGCCGTCGGGCAGTCTGACACCGAGCTTCAGCTCCCGTGGCTCGAAGTACCCGTTGCCGCGGTCGACGAACGCAATATCGCGCGTTCCAGTGCTGATCACGGCGCTCTCGGGAACCACGAGCTTTTCGCCCAGCTCGGAGCGGAGCTCGACTTGGGCGTACATCTCGGGCCGGAGGGTGAAGTCCGGATTGTTGGGAAACTCGAGGCGGACCTTCACCGTCCGCGTCGCCTCGGACACCGTGGGATAGATCAGCGTGACCTGTCCCTCGAAGGTCCGGTTCGGCAGATACGAGAGCGTCATCGTGGCCGACTGTCCGAGGTGGATGAAGGGCAGCTCGTACTCGTAGATGTCCGCCAGGACCCACACGCGGCTGAGATCCGCGATGTCGAGTAGATTCGTGCCAGCTTCGATCATCTCGCCTTGAGTGACGTTCCGGACGATGATGTGGCCGCCGATCGGCGCGTGCAGCGTCATCGTGGTGGGGGCTTTGCCGATCTCTTCCAGCTCCGCGATCTGCCGCGGGGTCAGATCGAAGAGAAGGAGGCGGCGGCGCGCACTGGCGAGGAGCTGTTCCCCGCTCTGACGCACTGACGGCAGCTTGGCGTCGGCGAGCTTCTTCTGCGCCTCCCGCGCCAGCAAGTACTCCTGCGCAGAGGCAACCAGCTCCGGACTGTAGATGGTCAGCAGGGGCTCCCCTTGTTTGACGAGCTGTCCGGTTGCGTTGGCGTAGAGCTTTTCGACCCAGCCGGAAATCTTGGTGTGCACGTGGTGCAGGCGGGTTTCGTCATAGGTGACGCGTCCGACTGTGCGAATCATCCGAGCGAGCGCCCTCCTTTCGACGGGAGCGGTACGCACGCCGATGAGCTGCCGCTTGCGCTCGGAGAGCTGAACGCCGACTCGGCCTTCAACCGCCGGACCCGCCCCGGTTGGAGGCTCCTCCACCTCCTCAGGCACCATCTCCATGCCCATCGAGTCCTTCCCCGGTCGGTCCGAGACTTCCGAAGGGTTCATCGTGGAGCGGTAGATGATCTTCTTCTTCCCGGCGGCGGGTGGCTGGCCGTGTTCCGCGTGGGTCCCGTGGGCTGCAGGCCCGGCCTCGGGATCGCCCCCTTCGCCTTTCTCGATCGGCACCATGCGCATGCCGCAGATCGGGCAATCACCCGGCCGGTCCGAGACCATCGTCGGGTGCATGGGGCAGTGGTAGCTGGGCCGTTGCGCTCGAGGAACCCGCGGAGGTGGAGATCGCCGGGCCGCCCGATGTCGACCAGACGTATGCGAGGGCACCGGCCCCCAGCGCCAACAGCACGAGGGTTCCGATGACGATTGGCTTTCTTTTCCCTTCACTCATGAGAACCTCTGGAATCGAATCCCTTCACGTCGTTCACAGCGCGGCTCGCCTGCTGTTCGGGATCTTCGTGAGGCGCAAGCCCTGCGGTCTCTTCGAGCTGGGCCAGCGCTTGGTCGAACTTTGTGAGCTCTTCGTAGTAGCGGAGCTGGTACTCGTTCAGCACGGTGAAGCTGTTGAGCAAAGTCAGGAAATCGACCTTGCCGACCTGGTAACCTGCAGACGCCGAGCTCAAAGACACCTCGGCCTGCGGCACCACCGCGCTGCCGTACAGCTCGACGAGCTGGTCTGCGCTGGTCGCCTGGGCGTAGAGGTCCTTGAGCTTCGCCAGGATGTCCTGGCTCGTAGTCTGGCGGCTGGCGCGCGCCTCGCTCACCCCGGCTGCTGCCTCCCGCACGCCGAAGGCCTGCTTCCGCCAGAAGTAGAGGGGCACGCGGATGCCCGCGCCCACCTCCCACTCGGGCGTGAGCGAGGCCTTGTTGAAGTAGTCCGCCCGAACGACGAAGTCGGGATAGTACTGGCGCTTCGCGAGGTCGAGGTTCGCCTCGGCACGGGCGACGCCGAAATCCGTTGCCTTGAGCGTCGGCGACTGCTCCTTCGCCAGGCTTTCGAGTTGATCGAGTGTGTAGCCGAGAGGAAGCTTCTCGACCGGTCTGGGCGGGCCCAGCGGTGCAGCCGGCGGCCGGTTGAGCACGGCGTTCACCATGGCGGCCGCGCTCTGCCGCGCCTGCTGCAGGCTGGTCAGGCGTCCCATGAGAATCGAGACCTCGACCTGTGCGCGGGCCACGTCTTGCTGGAGGCCCTCGCCGACCTGATACCTGGCTTCTGCCGCCTCGGCCAGCTTCTTGAGCAGCTCCAGGTTGTCGCGAACGACCTCGATCGACTTGTCCGCCAGGAAGTAGTCGTCGTAGGCGACGCGGAGCCGGGTGACGACGTTCAGCACCGTCGCGCGATAAAGCGCCCCTTCCCGGTCCGCCTCCCGCGCCGCGACGGATTCTTTCAGACTCAGCTTTCCGGGAAACGGAATCTCCTGTTCGGCGCCGAAGCGCAGGAACGACATGAAGCCGGTGCTGCCTTGCGTGAAGCGGTCGAAGCTTTCGTTGTGGTACGCGGTGTTGACCATGGGATCCGGGAGCGACCCTTCCTGCGAGGGACGCGCCTGCGCCGCGCGCCAGCGCTGTTCCATGGCCTGAATCTCGGGGTTGTGGACTAGCGCGTACGATCGCAGGCTGGGCAGGTCGACCGCCAGGGCAAAGTCGGAGTCCGCTTCATCCGCCCTTGCCGCTGAGCATGCGGCTAGCCACAGGAGCAGTCCCATCCCGGCGGTCGCCGTGGAGTTTCGTCTTCGCATAACGCCTCCAAAGCCGCGCCAGTCGCCGCGGGCCGGTCCGCCCGCGGCGACGCAATGCGGTACATCAGCTCGCTGCTCACTTCTGGCCGGCAGCCACCTTGGCCGACTCTTCGTGCGCGGCCGCCAGCATCTCATAGTCCTTCTGTAACTGGCGAGCCGTGCTGATGATGTCCTGGCAGTGCTCGGTCATGTGCAGGTAGGGCTTCCCGCCGCCCTGTTTGTAGTGCGCGAGCATCTTCTCATGGCGCTTCACGCGCTCGCCTTCTTCCGCCGCCTTGGCACGGAAGAAGGAGGCGAGGGCCTGGTGCTCGGCGGCGGTCTTCGCGGTGGCGACGTGCTCAGCGACGTTCTCGTCCGTGATCTCGGCCGCTCCGGCAACCGAGGTCGACCAGCCGACGACGAGAGCTGACAACAGCAGCATTATCGCCAGAGCGTACGCGGTCGTGGGTCGAGTCGCGTTCAGACTGCATCGTTTCATCGTGATCCTCCTTTGCAAAGTGAGTCAGTTGCCTGTTCGCGGTTACCGTGGCGCGCCAACCCCCGCCGCGCGAGCCGGTCGTGCAGGCCGCAGGCGCGGCCACGAGATGGGCGCGCCCGTGCCTCCTCTCGCGCATTGCAACCTGAGGCCCGCCAGATGCAGTGCGCGCATCGGCGCTTCGCGGCGAAGCCGGGCTTGCCGCACGCGCGCGGTCCCAGGACGAGACGCGGCCTCAGTCAGGAGGTCCGGCGTGCCGCAGTGCGAGAGGATTCGCGTGCCGTCGAGGAGGCGCGGTTACCGGGCCGCTGCTCAGAGGAGGAGACAGGTGCGGTGCGCGATCAACGGGCCGGGCGGCGCGGGGCCGTGTGGCCCAACGGCTCGCAGCAGAGCCGCCAGCTCGGATGCCAAGGGCTGCATCGCGAACGCAGCGGGCGCCCCGGCAATTCCCATGTGGAGACCGATCCGTTCCGGCGCGGCGCTCGTCGGCACCCATGGCGCGATGCGGTCCGCCGCAGGCGGACAGCAGGCGGGGGCGGTCAGGCCCGGGCCCTTGGCACAGCACTCGTGCTGTGCGAGGCGCACCACGGCGCAATTGC
>JBBITY010000154.1:0-2131 GCA_037440565.1 Desulfurellales bacterium | reverse complement strand
GAGAGGCCGGCCAGCGCCAACGCGGCCACGAGCAAGAGGCTTCCGAGCCGTCGAAGCATCGCACGCCAGCGTTTAGCCCCGCCGCCGCCTGGTGTCAATCTCGTTTCGCAGCCCCGTCCGCCGCTTGCCACCGTCGGGCCGGTTATCTATCATGCGCCGCTTCGACCACGATCCGGCTCTGCAATACCGGGCTGGCGGACAGCTCACGACGGAGCCGCGGTGATTGGTTGAAGCGGGTGGTTCGCAAAGAGGAGGTGTTCCGTGTTTGATCTTGTCCTGCCTATCGTGCTCGGCATCAGCGTGTTGTCATTGTTTGTAGCGGGTTGGCTGACCCGGGAAGTCCTGGCGTCCGATCGCGGCCGGCCGGAAATGCAGGAGATCGCCAACGCGATTCGCGAAGGGGCCGAGGCGTTCCTGTCGCGCCAGTACCGCACCATTGGATTGCTCGCCCTCGTGGCGGCGGTGATCATCTTCACCTTCTACCATGTCAACCGTGAGGTGAAGAACATCGCCGAAATGGGTTCCGGGACGGCGTTTCGCGTCACGTTGTCGTTCGTCGTCGGCGCGCTGTGCTCGGCCGTGGCGGGGTACGTGGGGATGTTCGTGTCGATCCGTGCCAACGTTCGCGCGGCCGCTGCGGCGGTTTCCAGCCTCGGCCGCGCGTTGCGGCTGGCGCTGCGCGCGGGGGCGGTGACCGGCCTGACGGTGGTGGCCATGAGTCTCCTCGGCGTCGGGGGCCTCTTCTACCTCTTCGGCGGCATGCAGGATTACGGACACGTGACGCTGCAGATCGTCGGTTTTGGCTTCGGCGCCAGCTTTGTCGCCTTGTTCGCCCAGCTCGGCGGCGGCATTTATACCAAGGCCGCGGACGTGGGCGCGGACCTCGTTGGCAAGGTGGAGGCCGGTATCCCCGAAGACGACCCGCGCAACCCCGCGGTCATCGCCGATCTCGTGGGCGACAACGTCGGCGATTGTGCCGGCCGCGGCGCCGATCTGTTCGAGTCGACGGCGGCCGAGAACGTCGGTGCGATGATCCTCGGGGTGGCTCTCTATCCCGTCTTCGGCATGGGCGGCATTCTGTTTCCGCTCCTGGCCCGCGCCCTCGGTTTGATTGCCACGACGGTCGGCATCCTGTCGGTCCACTGCGGCGAGGACGAGGATCCGATGCACGCGCTGAACCGCGGCTATTTGATCACGACCATCCTGGCGATGATCGGCTTCGGCGTTGCGGTGTATCTCTTGCTGGCGCCGCTGCCGGGCACAGCCGTGGCGGTGAACCAGTTGTTCCTCTTCCTCGCCGGCGTGATTGGCATCGCGACGGCGTATGCGTTCGTCTGGATCACGCAGTACTACACGGAAAGCCGCTACCGACCGGTCCGCTCGATCGCCGACGCCTCATGGAAGGGCCCGGCGACGAACATCATCACCGGCCTGGCCGTCGGCATGGAGTGCACGGGGCTTTCCGTCCTGGTCATCTCCGCGGCCTTGTTGAGCGCCTACTGGTGCGGTGCCGCGGCGCTCGGCGGCATGCCGGGCGCCGGTCTCTACGGCACCGCGATTGCGACCATGGGGATGCTGTCCCCGTGCGCCTATATCCTGGCAATGGACACGTTCGGTCCCATTACCGACAACGCGGGCGGGATCATCGAGATGTCGAAGCAGCCGGAGTCCATCCGCTCGCGAACCGATCGTTTGGACGCGGTGGGCAACACCACCAAGGCGCTGACCAAGGGGTACGCGATCGGCTCGGCCGCGCTCGCGGCGTTCTTGCTCTTCAGCGCCTACACGGATGAGGTCAAGAAGATCACTGGCAGCGAAATGGGCGTGGACCTGACGCGGGTGCCGGTGTTCATCGGGGCGCTTCTCGGCGCGACGCTGGTCTTCGTCTTCACCTCGCTGACCATCATGGCGGTCGGGAAGGCCGCGCAGGTCGTCATTGGCGAGGTGCGCCGGCAATTTCAGGAGAACCCGGGCATCATGGCTGGCACGGCGAAGCCCAATTACGCCCGCTGCGTCGATATCGTCACCGTCGGTGCGCTGCGGGAGATGGTGCTGCCCGGTCTGCTCGCCGTGTTGACGCCGGTGGTCGTGGGCTTTGTGTTCAAGCACCTTTCCACTGAGGGGCAGATCG
>JBBITY010000153.1:5813-7711 GCA_037440565.1 Desulfurellales bacterium | reverse complement strand
GTCCTGCGGCGGAACGCTGCGGGACTCGGAATCCGCGCCGCCGAAGCGGACCTGCTCGACTTTCGCCGCCATGCAGAGGGCGAGGCGAGCCTCGTCGTCTGTCTCGGCGACACCCTGACCCATCTCGCGGAGTGGTCGCAGGTCGAGCGGCTGTTCCGCGATGTCGCCGCGACTCTGCGGACGGACGGCCGACTGGTTCTCGGCTTCCGGGATTACAGCCGTCCCGCCGTGGACGAAGCGCGCTTCATCGCCGTGCGCAGCGACGTCGACCGCATCCACACCTGCTTTCTCGAGACGCTGCCCGAGCACGTGCGCGTGCACGACATCGTTCACGAGCGTGACGGCGCCGCCTGGCGCATGCAGGTCGGCAGCTACCTCAAGCTGCGCCTCGCGCCGGCGAGGGTCGAGGCGGCGCTGCGCGCGGTCGGCCTCGAGCCTGTTACGGAGCCCGGGCCGCGCGGAATGGTTCGAATCACTGCGGCCCGGGCCTCGCTTCGCCGGCCTCCATGACGTCGAGCATCGCTGACAGCCGGGCTCGCAGACGGGCCGTGATCAATGGGGCACTCAGACTTCCCCAGTAGCGCAGCGCCTTCTTCATCTGCACGATCGCCTCCTCGACGCGGCCGAGCGCGAATTCGGTCTCGGCCGCGGCCTCGGCGCGCAGCGCCAGGATGGCCGGGCTGCTCAGGCCTTCCGCCTCCAGCGAATCGAACTCCTGCAGTCGCGATTGCGCCTTCCCGGTATCACCGGCACGCGCCGCGCAGGTCGCCAGCACGGCCAGCAACGTCGCGCGGCGCTGCTGCACGGCCCAACCGTCGTCCTTGAGCGTCATTTCCAGGCTGCGCACGGCTCGCTCCGGCTCGCCCCTCGCCAGCAGCAGTTCGGCATAGCCCGGCTGCGGCTCCCAGCCCAGTTCCTGAGCGTAGCGGTAGCTGCGCTCGGCTTCCGGCCAGTCGCCCCGCAAACGCTGAATGTCGCCGAGCACCCGGTACGCCTCGCCTTCCAGGTATGGCGCGGCCACGCCGATCTCATCGGCGGCTTCCAGCAGCGCGCGCTCGGCATCCTCCAGGTCACCGCGAACGGCAAGGATCTCCGCGTGATGCATGCGACAGATGCCTGGAAAGCCATTCATGTTCGACCGCCGGCACCACTGGTTGAAGCTCTCGTTCCACTGGATCGCACGGCTCCAATCGCTGCGGTTGGTCGATGAGAACAGCACGCCGCAATACACCAGCCCTCCGACCAGTGGTCGCACGTTGCCCCCCAGCACGAGCGTGGCGGCCTCGTCGAATCGCGCAATGCCCCTTTCGATCTGTCCCGTCGCCAGGCAGGCGTGTCCCTGGTAGCTCAGCCCGAGCGCGATCAGATCCGGGTCGTTGCAGGCGCGGCCGATGCGCTCGGCCTTTTCCGCGAATTCCAGTGCCGCGTCGAATTGACCGCCGACCACGAGGAAGCGCGCCCGGAGCCACGCGACATGGCCGGCCGCCTCGCAGTCACCGGCATCCTGCACCAGGCGTTCGGCGTGTCTGAGCCAGCCCTCGGCCGCGACGCCCATTCCGCGCTCGCACTGCAAGCTAGCCAGACCGACGGCCGTCTTGGCCGCAGCTTCCGACTGGCCGTGCAATGTCTGCAGCCGCAGGGCGCGCTCGAGCGGTTCCACGGCGGCGGCCAGACGCCCGCTGCACTGTGCCGCCAGAGCCCAGTCGAGCAGGGCCGCCACGTCGAGATCGGCGCCGGAGCGGTCGGCATGCAGGAACTGTGCGACGGCTTCGTCCCATTCGGACCGCCTCAGCGCTTCCCGCGCGGCCACCAGCGAATCGGGGACGAGATTCTGCGCGCGGGTCATCGTGGGCGCGAGCGACAGTACGTCGCCCGCGAAACGATAGCCGAGCCGGTGA
>JBBITY010000153.1:0-5795 GCA_037440565.1 Desulfurellales bacterium | reverse complement strand
AATCCTCGCAGCCGCCCGGACGCAGGGCCTGGCGCAGCAGGCTGACGAGGCGCTGCAGCGACCCTTCCGTCACGATCACGCCCGGCCACAGCGCGCTCAGCAGTTCCTCCTTCGGCACGAGGCGCTCGCGGTGGTCGATCAGGAACAGCAGCAGATCGAACGCCTTCGGCTGCAGCGCGATCGCCTCGTCGCCCAGGAACAGCTCGTGACCCGCGCGGTCGACCCGGAACCTGCCGAAACACATCATGGACGCATTTCCGCGAGCTGAAGACGGCGCAAGTATACAAAGAATCAGAACTTGATCAGCGCTCGAAAAGGACCTCCCGCGGCCGCCTGCCTAGCATGGTCTCCAGGCCCGGAACGACCGGCCTTGCCCACAACCGGAGGACCCTGACCATGAAGACCTACGTCATTCGCCGCAGAACGGCCTGGAAGACCCCCGCCGAGCTCGAGGCCGCCGCCGCCCGCTCGG
The DNA here is from genome assembly GCA_037440565.1 of Desulfurellales bacterium. Taxonomy (GTDB): domain Bacteria; phylum Desulfobacterota; class Binatia; order HRBIN30; family CADEER01; genus JBBITY01. The sequence continues at coordinate 5,323 of JBBITY010000153.1, read as the reverse complement.
CACGCATCGGCAACGAGGACATGCCGGACCAGGTCCGCTGGATCCGATCCTACGTCGTGCAGGAAGCGAACGGCACGCTGGGCACCGTGTGCATCTACCAGGCCGTGAGCCCCGCTGCCATCGAGGATCACGCCCGGCGCGTCGGCATGCCGGCCGATGAGATCACGCTGGTCGCCCGCACCGTCGTCGTGCGCGAAGACCCCGCCGAAGCGGCCTGAACGATCAATGAGGAGAACCTGACCCATGAGCACAATCCATCTCCACGGCAGGACGCTGCCGGCGGCGTGCGCCCTGCTGCTGGGCGGCAGCGCGATCGCGGCCACTCCTGCGGACAAGCATCTGTACCTGGACGTGCACGACGTCGGTGCAGTGACTGCAGCGCGGGTGGCCGACGCCCATCAGAAGGACCTGGCCGTCCAGGACCAGTACGGCGTGCACTTCCTCCGCTACTGGGTGGACGAGGAGAAGGGGAAGATCTACTGCCTGGCAGAGGCACCGAACGCCGCCGCCGTGAGCGAGGCGCACGCGCACGCCCACGGCCTGGTACCGCAGAGCGTGCACGAGGTGAGCTCGGGTGCCGAGGCGCCGGAGACGGGCAAGAAGGCCCTCTACCTCGACGTGCATCACGTCGGCGCCGGCAAGGTGACGCCCGAGGATGTGGCGCGGGCCCACGAGAAGGACCTCGCCGTGCAGGACAGCCACGGCGTGCGCTTCATCAACTACTGGGTGGACTCGAGCTCCGGCGACATCTTCTGCCTGTCGGAGGCGCCCGGCGCCGACGCGGTGCAGGCGACGCATCGCGAGGCCCACGGACTGCTCAGCGATGAGATCGAGAAGGTTGCCGAGGGCAAGTAGGCCAGGCCCGTACCGCGACGCCGTCACCAGCGGCGGCAGGATGCAGGAGCCAGATCATGAGATACCGCATCGTCCGAATCGCCGCGCTGCTGCTCGGACTGAGCCTTGCAGGCGCCACAACCCGTGCGCTGCCGAACGCAACCGTGGCAGCGGCTGGGACGGAACTGCTGGCCGCCGTACCGCAGAACGAGCGCATCGTCTTGCACGCGACGGGGCCCGTGAAGCATCGCATCGTCGTCTTCACCGACATCGAGTGCCCGTATTGCCGGAAATTTCATCAGCAGATCGAGCAATATCTTCAGGCCGGCATCGAGGTGCAGTACCTGTTCTACCCGCGCGCCGGCCGGGACTCGCCAGCCTTTGCGAAAGCGGTCGCGGTGTGGTGCTCCAGGGACCGCGAAGCGGCCCTTGCGCGCGCCTTCGATGAGCGCAGTTTCCCGCTGAGGACCTGCGCAAACCCCGTTGCCAAGCACTACGAGCTCGCCGTTCGAACCCGTTTGCTCGGGACGCCGGCCCTGGTCACGGAGGACGGTGACGTGATGTATGGGGCCGTGCCGGTATCCAGGCTGCTGGAGCGAGTGGAGGGGCCGAGGCGGATTCAGCCGCCTGCGAATCCGTCCGCCACAGCTCAGAAGCGGAAGGTCACCCCAATCGACGCGATGTCGACGTGGTAGTCGTAGCCGAAGTTCGTGCCGGATAACAGTCGCGAGCACTCGATGTTGAGCGCTGCGCCGTTGCCGAGCGCGAAGTCGCCACCGAGACCGTAGGAAAAGCCCGACTCCGTCACGTCGAAGTCGCCGAAATTGCGGTGCATGTGCGCACCGCCCAGGCCGGCGAGGCCGTAGAGCGAGAAACCCGGAGCCAGGGGCAGGGAGCCCTTGACGTAGCCGGCGTACAGCGAGTCGACCCTTACCGCATAGCCATTGGTCGAGTCGTCGCTGAAGCCGCCGCCGAGCCGCCCCTCGATTGCCACGTTGGGGCTGAACTGCTGCCCGATGCGGAAGAAGCCGCCCATCGGCGTGATGCTGTCGAGCCCCTCCTCCTTGTAGTAGATCTGCCCGACGTTGACACCCACATAGGGGCCAAAGGAATCGGGGTGTCGAGAGCCGCCGTAAAAATACCCCTGTGCTGACGCTGCCGTCGCCGCCAGCGTCCCGCACAGCCAGAACAGCACAGCCATTGACTTCTTCATGTGCACCCCGCTTGACTGCGGCTCGCGTCATGCGTGCCGGGATGTGGATGATTCTAGGCGGCGAGGATGAACGCTCGCTGAATCCCCTACCCGGCCGGCACACCCTGCCGGCAGGCACTGACGCTTGCTCGCTTCGACAAGTGGCTACAGCTATCGTTCCTCCATGAGTCAGGCGCAGGTCGCGTCGCAGCTATACTGGCACGCAATGCAGCGGCGGCGGTGGTTCAGCATTATCCGCCCCGCATCCCGACTCGCTGCCGTAGGCGCGTATCTGCTGTTCTGGAGGCCCGGCAAACGGGCGTCACGCATTACGGCGCTCGTTTATGGCGTCGCAATGGCGCTCACCTTCGATGAATTTGGAATTTGGCTGCGCTCGGGAGGCAGCTTTTGGCAGCGGCGTTGCCGCCGTGCGCTGTTCACCGGGCGGGGGAGCTTTCGGAGGCCGTCAGCATATGCTGCCGCGACTCGCGTGGCGACTGGCCAAACGCGCGGCGATACGCGCGTGAGAAATGCGCGCCGTCCTTGAATCCGCAACTGAGGGCTATGTCGAGCACGCCCGAATCGCTGCGCTCCTCGACCAGCAGCTGGCGCGCGCGCGCCAGGCGCCGCGACCAGATCAACGCGCCCGGCGTGCAACCGGTAGCAGCGGTCAGGCGGTACAGTTGCCGCACGGAGAGGCCGAAGTGCCGCGCCACGACACCCGGGCCCAGGTCGGATCGCTCGATGTTGGAGTCGATGAACTGCTCGATGTTCGCCCGGGTCGGCGACTGCCGCATGTCTGCCGTATTGGGAGCGCGGCCCTTTCCCACCGCAACCGCCAGGACGTTCATGGTAGTTGCAATCAGATTCAGGTTCTGCAGACCGGCGGCGTTCCTGCAGCAGGACGCCACGATGTCAGCCAGCAGTCGCCCAGCGCCCGTCGAGCCGGAAATGGTTCGAGCCAGCGGTACGCCTTCGTGGCCAAATAGGTCGCGCACGGGCCTCGCCGGAATTGCGAACGCGCGCTGCTCGATGGCATCCGTGGCCTCGAACTCCGACATGAAGCGCGAGTCGATGATCGTCAGATCGCCGGGCAGCAGCACAGCCTCGGAACCGCACTGACGCATTCTCGCCCTGCCTTCGAGCTGCAATATCAGATTGTAGTGCTCGGCAACACGTACGCCGCGGTCGAAATCCCGGCGCACGACGCAGCGTGAAAGCTGGACGTTGGCGAGCAACACCGGTCCGATGCGAGCTGAATGAATGAGGCCGCGAAATTCGCGGGGCGTGCGGCAGTCGACCCGATACGCGCCACCCATGTTGGCCAGTGCATGGTTGCATTCGGCGTAGTCGCGTACACCCAGCGCTGAGCGAATCATCGAGCGATCCCCCTATGACCTCGCGGTCGGGCACCGACGACGCGCGAGACAACCCCTCAGACGATAATAAAGCCCATTCTGATCAGAAATTCCAGCCTGGCGACCGATAGACGATATCACCGTTGATCAGGGTCATCTGCACCTGCGTGTTGTGTATGTCGGTCACGGGGATCTTGAACGGATTGCGATCCAGCACCAGGACGTCGGCGAACATCCCCTTCTCGATGCGGCCGGTACGGTTGGCGTTGCCCATCTGGCGCGCGGCATTGACCGTAAACAGGTCAAAGGCCTGCTGCAGCGTGATGCGCTTTTTGACCGCGCCGAGGCTCGTCGCCGCCACCCGGGGGCTGGCGCGTCACCAAGGTCTCGATGGCGATCCAGGGGTTGACGCTCGGCACGACGTTCCAGTCGGATCCGGGTACCACCAGGGCGCCCGCATCGATCGCATCCTTCACCGGGATCCACCGCTTCATGCGCTCCGCGCCGATCGCCTTGGCGATATCGGGGATGATCGGGTTCGGATACCAGATGTACGGTGACATCTCGAACGTCGCACCCAGGGCGCGTCCCCGTACGATATCGCTCATCTGCACGAAGCTGTTATGCCCGACGTCATGCAGCATGCCGCTGAAGCCGTTTGCCTGGCGCGCCGCCTCGATCGCGTCGAGCCCCGCGCGCACGGCTGCATCGCCCGCGGCATGAAACTTCACCGTCAGCCCCTGCCGGTCGAAATCCGTGACCGCCTCATTCAGTACCTTCGGCGGCACCATGAGGATGCCCTTGGCGCGCGCTTCGTCGGCGTACTTCGCGTCGGCGTACGGCTCTACCATGGCCGCCGTGTGGCCATCCGTCGGCACGCCGTCCAGGACGATCTTGATGCAGTCGGGCTTGAAGCGATCGCGCGCGTACAGATTGCGCATCGCAATGTACTCGGCCGACGGCGCCGCATGCGAGTCGAAGCTCATGCCCCGCCACATCATGCAGCCGCGCACGCGCTGTTTGAGTGCGCCCTGGTCCGCGAGCGCGGCGTAAGTCTGCAACCCGGCGTCGTTGAGGCCGGCGTCGGTGAACGAGGTGATCCCGTAGGAAAGCATGTTGTCCAGCGACCAATGCAGCGCGGCCGCGTTCTGCTCCGGCGTCGGCGCGGGGATCACGCCGTACACGAACTGCCCCGCCCGTTCCCGCAGTACGCCGGTTGGCTCGCCCTTCGCGTCGCGCTCGATGATCCCGCCGGCCGGGTCCGGCGTCTTGGCCGTTATGCCCGCGAGCTCCAGGGCCCTGGTATTGACCCACAGGCTGTGACCGCTGATGTCGTTCAGGGCGACCGGGTTGTCCGGCGACACCTTGTCCAGGAGGGCGCGGTGCATCGGCTGATTGCCGAATGCCGAAGCCTCCCATTGCCCGCCGGTGATCCACTCGCCCTTGGCGTGCTTGGCAACGCAGCCGCGCACGGCGTCGAGCATCTGCTGCACGCTCGAGCCCTGCGTGATATGGCACTTCTGCTGCCACAGTCCGGCGCCCAGCGGATGCACGTGCATGTCGTGCAGACCCGGCACGACCGCCGCGCCATTGAGGTCGATCACCCGCGTGTGCGCGCCCTTGAGCGCGTTCACCGCCGCGTCGTCGCCGACCGCGATGATGACGCCGCGCCGCACCGCCAGGGACTTCGCCCAACCCGCTGGCGTGTAGATGTCACCGTTCGCCAGGATCAGGTCGGCCTGCGCGTCGGTCGCGGGCACCGCCGCCGCAAGGGCGGCCGCGCCCAGCATCGCCGCCAGGGCCATTGATACTCCAATAGTTCGTGGTTTCGCCATGCGATGTCCCTAGAGGATCGAGTGGGTGCCTCAGAGCCGGTACGCTGCGGTAATGCCGAAGGTGCGCGGCCGCAGCGTGCTCACGAAGTGATCGACCAGTCCAC